>JANLWF010000149.1:0-3234 GCA_031364385.1 Methylotenera sp. | reverse complement strand
AAGACACTGCACTCAAAAATTCAATTAGCAGTTAAAAAATTTCCCAAATTAGTATTGGCTGGCGCTTGCTTGCCAGATTTAGCCATTGTTTCAAAAGCTTTTAATACCACTCACCAATGGCGCATTTCAGAGCAAATGTTAACCGCCGCGCGCACCGATCAAGAAATTGCCATCGCCGTGGGTTACACCAGTCATTTATTTGTAGATGTGATTGCGCATAACCACTTTGTGCCCGCACACGAGGCCAAATGGGTGAATAAAACCATTCTGACGCACATCGCATCAGAATGGGCGATGGACGCTTATGTGGCAAAAGCGCTTAAACATAGGCCGCACCTGCTTATTCGCCAGCATTTAACGGTGTTGACTGAGTTTGTAGCACCTATATTTAATATGCCCGTCGAAACAGCTAAAGTCAATTTAAAGCGCTTGGCTATTTGGGATCAACTGTTACGCATCACGCAATTTTCGCCCATGATTTTATGGCTATTAAAAATTAACGATGCTGAATTTATTAAAAACCTGAACTACTACTTAGGAAAAACCGAACATGCTTTAAGCCAGTTTCACCACGCGCTACAAGGAAAACGGCCAAATTGGGAGCCTGAATTAACGCACTTAACCGTGACTGAATTGATTGCTTGGCGCACGCAGTGCTTGGGTGATTTGCGTTTACACATGCTAAACCCAGTAGATTTTTACCACGCCAGCCAAAAAAATGTGGCCAGCAAATAGCTTAATTTAGGTAATGTAGATTCAAGCTAAGTAAGAAATTAGATTAATCGAAATGGCAGCAATGGCATAGCCAATGGCCGCGCCCGCCAAGACATCACTTGGGTAATGCAAGCCAAGAATCACACGCGACATAGCCACCATCACGATAAATGGAATCAAAATAATGGCCAACAGCGGGAAATAAAAAAGAGCCACCAAACCAAATGCAACTGCATGTAAGGTGTGCCCAGAGGGGAAACTAAAGTGATCGAGCGGCTTTCCTGTGACAAACACATGTTGATGCACCTGATAAGGGCGCGGGCGATGCGTTTTATGTTTTAACCATTTGTAAATGAGCGTACCAGTGAGTCCAGCGGCCAGCATGTGTAGCACAGGCTTTACACCTTCGCCTTGCTGCACCGCTAAAATTCCCAGCATTAACGCATACCAAAATACGCCGTCACCCAAACGACTTATCAGGCGAAACCAAGCACGAATCAATCGATATTGGCTGCTATGGCTCACGGATACGCACAGCGCGCTATCCAATGCTTGCATACGATTTAATATTTGGTTCATACTCATGATATGTACTCGCAATATTTCATATTTTGAGTATGGTATAAACTTATGACAATTTGATTAAAACTTGATGAATTTTTTTTGAATTAACTTATTGATCAATATACAATTTGCATAAAAATATTAGCGATGTTTTAGCTTTAGCCAAAGCACCATACAAGCCAGTATCAGCGTCACAATGTTGGCCAAAATAACAGGCAAACTACCAATTTTTAATCCGTAAACAATCCAACCCAGCACGCCTGCAGTAAACAAGCTGTACATAGGCAGCGAAACGCCCGATAAATCACGCGTATTCCAAGAATGATAAGCCTGCGGCACAAAGGCAAAGGTAGTTAAAAATGCCGAAAAATAACCAATCATTTCTGTTGTATTCATCATATTCTTTAGTTGTGAAAAGTAATCCAGTCAGTATGAATCTTATCCCAATCTTGCAACGCCAAGCCATGTGCACTAAATAATTCACGAATCTGTGCCGAATCCCACTTTAGCACATCCTCTAAAATAGGCACTAACACACTCACCGCACTATCGCTTAACACGGTTCTATTGGCAATGCGGCCGATGGATTTGGTTTCCGATACCGCAATCGAGTGCCCATCGCGACTATTCACATCGTGCATCACATATAAATCTGAGCTACCATCTCCCACATAAATGACGCGGTCTGGGCTCATTTGTAGCTGCAATTCCAGCTCTTGCAACACCGCCACCTTTCCATTGCCAGCTGGCACGCGCCTAATCGCGCAAATCTCACCTGTATTCGTATCAAACTCAAATTCCGATCCAAATATATGTTCTGGAGGAACTATATTTTCTAATGCCGAGCGCACAACCACCGCTGGTCCTGCAGAAATCACGTAAAATTGAAAACGGTAGCCGTCCAAACCTGCACTCAAGATTTCGGTAAATAACTTCACGTTATCTTTTAAGCGCACAGACTTACCAGCTTGCAGCAAATGCTCATAACGAACGCCACGAAATGCAGGGTCGTGCCGCAATAAATAGGCTAGTTCGGCACCTTGCTGAACTAGGTTTGACCGCGCAAGCCCCGCAACTTTATCTTCAAAATCAACCACCCCCATCATCTCAGCCAGCACAAGGCCAGAGTCATTAAAGCTCAAGGTTTGGTCAAAATCGCTCGCTACTAGATAATCAACCGTTAATTCAGCTTTGATGTTTGTCATCTTCATTATTTTTGCCTTTAACATGCAATATTTACAAGCCAGCATAAGTCATGCCAGCTTGTATTCAATAGTTAACATCCATACGACAACCTTATAGATACTAGCTTACAGCACAGTTTAATGATGTAACTTGACGGCATGATGACAACGATTGATGCTATGAAATGAGTTAAAACAGTGCGTTTATGCAAACGTGAGTGCAATTCAACATTAAATTCATCTACTTAATCTCACCCTCGTCATTCCCGTGTAGGTGGGAATGACGGAATTAGGATATTTGTTAAGACGTAATAAATAAGATATCGCGGTCTACACAAACTGGTAATTTATTTCTCATAAGTATTTCTGAAATTCTCTTCACTCATGCTAAATATACTAATAGCTTCAAAAAAACTAATAATTGCAGGAATAAAGGTCCAACAAAATACCATGTAAAAAACACCCCAAAATACTTGCCCTAAATAGAATTTGTGCAATCCTAATCCCCCAAGTAAAAGTGCTAAAAACCCTGCGATAGTTTTATTATGTTTGGGCAAAAAATGATTAGGGTGTCCACACTTTGGACAGAGTTTTGCTTGATCACTGAATTGGTAATTGCACGACCTACATGTAATTAAAGCCATTGTTTTCCCTTGTTTTTAAGTTACAGAGTACATATAAAACATACTCCTACAATTGTCGTAAAATTAACTCTTAATTTACTCTGCCACCTTTTTCACAACTTCCGAAATTTCTTCCGCGAGTTTTTGCA
>JANLWF010000146.1:0-2600 GCA_031364385.1 Methylotenera sp. | reverse complement strand
ATTTTCCTGGCTCACTAAAGAATCAATGTTGTTAGTCGTGTTATCTAGCTTGGTCAATACTGTAGTCAGCATATTTTCTAGTCGCGTACTTAAAGAAGGCTTAGTTTGAATAACTGGATATTTCTGCTGCCCAGTGGCCAGCAATGGTGCCGCATTTTTTGCCCCACCATCCAATTCAACATAGGCAATACCTGTTAGGCCCTGTGTTTTTAACACGGCAACCGTATCCACTTTAATAGGCGTACCACGCTCGATAGCAAAAATAAGCTGTACACGTTCTGGGTTTCCAGGGTCTAGCTGAATATTTTGTACTTTACCCACGTCAACGCCATTGTATTTAACAGGTGCATTTAAGTTGAGCCCAGCGACAGATTCCTCTAATATTGCCATATATAGGTCGTATTTTTTTTGCAAATTTCCGCCCGAAGCCAGCCACAATATTGCGACAACGAGTACTGCGCCTAGCAATAATACGAAAGCACCTACCACTGCATAATTTACTTTAGTTTCGATGATAACTCCTTAAGTATGCATATTATTCATGCGTAGCTCTGCGTCCTTGAGCAGATCGGCCACGCGGACCGTCAAAAAATGCTTTAACGGCAGGATTGTCACTTGTTGAAAGTGCTGACATAGAATCTACTGCTTGCACTTTGCCATCCGCCAATACAGCCACGCGATCTGCCACTTGCCACAACAAATCCAAGTCATGCGTGATCATCACGATGGTTAATCCAAATTGGTCGCGTAGCTTTGTCACCAGTTCATCCACACCCGCCGCGCTAACAGGGTCTAAGCCTGCGGTAGGCTCATCTAAAAACAATAGTTCTGGGTCTAATGCCATAGCGCGTGCAAGCGAAGCGCGTTTCATCATGCCGCCGCTTAGTTCTGATGGATATTGTTGGCTAATAGTTAATGCTAAGCCTGTCATGGCTAATTTTGCAGCAGTAATTTCATCTGTTAGAGTCTCTGATAGTTGAGTATGTTCACGTAAGGGCAGGCCGACATTTTCTTTAACTGTTAGCGAGCCAAATAATCCACCATGTTGAAACATCACCCCCCAGCGCTTGCGTAAGGTCAGTGCATCCTCATCGTTTATGTCTTTCAAATCAATACCTAATATTCTAATAGAGCCAGTATTAGGGCGTTGCAGTAAAATCATTTCGCGCAATAAGGTGGATTTACCAGAGCCACTGCCGCCAATGATGGCAAAAATTTCTGCGCGGTTTATGGCAAGATTAATATCTGTGTGAACTACATGGTCACCAAAGCTGGTAGAAACACTGCGCATTTCAATCACTGTTTCGACTGACTGTGGCTGCATTTTTGAGGGTGAATTCTGCATATTTAATGGCATTTATCTACAAGTCGAGCATACTAAAAGCTACCGAAAACAGTGCGTCGGCCACAATCACTAAAAAAATAGATTGCACCACACTCCGTGTGGTTTGGCGACCCACGCTATCGGCACCACCTTTGGTGCGAAAGCCTTGAAAACAGCCTACCATCGCGATAATGGCGGCAAATACAGGCGCTTTGCCAATGCCAATCATAAATGCAGTTGGGCTCACTGCTTTTACAAACCGATCTAAAAATTCAACAAAGCTTACATCTAATTGTTGGCGCGCCATCAGCATGCCACCAAATACGCCCAAACCATCTGCAAATACAGTCAATAGTGGCATTACGATGATTAAGGCAATCACTTTGGGCAGCACTAAGAGCTCTTGTGGCGATATTCCTATTGTGCGCATGGCATCAATTTCTTCAGTCACCGCCATGGTGCCAATTTGTGCCGCATAGGCCGAGCCTGAACGCCCCGCAATGATAATCGCCGTCATTAAGGGTGCAAATTCACGCAACATGGATAGCCCGACCAGGTCTGCTACAAATATGTTGGCACCGTATTGTCTTAGCTGATTGGCACCTTGATACGCAACTACAACACCCAGCAAAAAAGATAATAAACCTACTATAGGCAAAGCATCAAAACCTGCGCTGCGTATATTAAATAAAATGGGCCGCCAGCGAATGCGCTTGGGTTGCACTACGCTTTTTGCAAATGCAATGGAGGTTTCCCCAATAAAGCTCAGTGCTTCTGTTATTTGTTTAAGCGCATCAATTGTATTTTGGCCAATTCGTTCAATGAAATTAGGCGTGGAAGTTAACTTTGATGTAGCGTCATTTTCTTGCTGTGATAGATTCACCATTTCAGCACTTATGGCGTCCAGCAGTTTTTTAAATTTCAGTTGTAAACCATTTAGGTTCACAATGGTATTTTGTTGACTGAAGCGCTGTAGCATTTTTTGTAGCACCCAGGCCCCTACGGTATCCATGGCTTCTATTTCCGCACAATCGGCAGTTACATTGGTGTTGGCAGGCACTTGAATTATTGTAAGCTGGCGCTCAATGTTGCGCATGTTTTGCGCGTTCCAGCAACCTTCTAGCTTAAAACCCAGTGACGTTGGCTGTGTAATGGCTGCAAGTCGATTAGGCAAGGATTTCATATTATATATCATCAAACAATATGGTCTTGGCCTCTGTTTTCAAACCCACAGACCGCCAAACCAAATTTTGGGGTGTGGTTTGGTTGAGTTAGG
>JANLWF010000056.1:0-2783 GCA_031364385.1 Methylotenera sp. | reverse complement strand
TCCATCACACTTTTTTGTGCTTCAACTGCCTCTTTGCTACGTGTGAAAATCTTCATGCCATCGGCCACAGGCGTGGCGCAAGCAGGCAATGGCTTGGCAAATTTTTCAACTTGCACTAAGCACATACGACAGTTAGCGGCTACCGACAGTTTTTTGTGGTAACAAAATCGCGGAATGGCAATACCAACCTCGTCAGCCGCATCGATGATGGTACTGCCGTATTCGACCTCGAGCGCCTTGCCGTCTATTTCAATTCGTACCATCTTTATTTTCCGTCAATCATGCTTTTGCCGTGCTGAATATAGTATTCGAATTCTGGCCTGAAATGCTTAACAAAACTAAGCACTGGCGTGGCAGCGGCATCGCCCAGCGCACAAATAGTACGGCCAGAAATATTACTGCTCACGCTGGTTAATAATTCCAAATCCTCCATTTTACCTTTACCCTCGGTAATGCGATTAATCACGCGATATACCCAGCCTGTGCCTTCGCGACATGGAGTGCACTGGCCGCAGCTTTCTTCATAAAAAAAGTAGCTCAAACGTTTAAGCGTTTTTACCATGCAGGTGGTGCTATCCATAACTATCATCGAGCCCGCGCCCAAGCTTGATCCTGCCTTGCTTAAGCCGTCATAATCCATTGTTGCGTTTGCAATCATTTCAGCCGTCATCACGGGTGTTGAAGGCCCGCCTGGAATCACTGCTTTGAGCTTGCGCCCTTTCCATACGCCACCAGCCATGTCTAATAAATCTGCAAATTTAGTACCCATTTTCACTTCAAAATTACCAGGTTTTTCTACGTGGCCAGATACAGAAAATAACTTTGTTCCGCCAGAATTTGCTACGCCTAAATCGGCAAAAGCTTGGCCACCGTGTTGTAAAATCCACGGAATGCTAGCAAAGCTTTCGGTATTATTCACATTGGTCGGCTTGCCAAATACGCCATAACTGGCGGGGAATGGCGGTTTAAAGCGCGGCTGGCCTTTTTTTCCTTCTATGGATTCAATTAACGCAGTTTCTTCACCGCAAATATACGCGCCATAGCCATGTACGGCGTATAAATCCACGCTAAAGTTTGTGCCAAACAAGTTTTCACCGATATAGCCAGCAGCCCGTGCCTCATGCAGCGCATTTTCAAAAATATCGTAATCTTGCCAAATCTCGCCGTGAATATAGTTGTAACCCACGCGCGCACCTAGTGTGTAGGCGGCAATTGCCATGCCTTCGATAAGCTGGTGCGGGTTGTAGCGCAAAATATCGCGGTCTTTAAAAGTACCTGGCTCGCCTTCATCCGAGTTGCAAACCAAGTATTTTGTGCCGTCAAAATAACGCGGCATAAAGCTCCATTTAAGCCCAGTCGGGAAGCCCGCACCACCACGCCCGCGCAAGCCAGACAACTTTACTTGCGAAATAATATCAACTGCTTTTACTTTTTCCGTAACGATTCTTCTAAGCTGCACGTAACCGCCTAGCTTTTCGTAAGTGGCTAATGAAGCAGGACTTTTCTCTGTAAGCGTGCGTAAACAGAGCAAGGTTTGGCCTTTTGGGTCGCTCATGATTGGCGCTGTGGTGTTAGTGGTTGTGGTTGTGGTTGTGGTTGCCATTATTGAAGGCTTTCCAAAACAGCATCTACGCTATCGGGCGTTAAAAATTCGTGCAAGGTGTGATTATTCACCATCATAAGAGGTGCACCGCCACATGCGCCCATACATTCGCCTTCTTTTAGGCAAAATTTACCATCCGCAGTCACCTCGTTAAATCCAACGCCCAGCTTGGCTTGCAGATGATTCACGATAGTATCCGAATCGCGCAACATGCATGAAATATTGGTGCAAATAGTAATTTTATATTGGCCCACATTTTCTAAATCGTACATATTATAAAAAGTCGCCACTTCCAGCGCCGCAATATCTGGCATACGCAAATAGGCCGCCACCTCAGAAATACTCTCTTTGGATAACCAACCGCGCTCGGTTTGCACGATGCGCAACGCAGACATCACCGCAGCTTGGCGCTGATCTGCTGGGTATTTTGTCAGCTCGTAATCTATTTTTTTGACGGCTTCTGCGCTTAACATTATCGGTCGATTTCCCCAAAAACAATGTCCTGCGTGCCAATGATAGCTACTAGGTCAGCAATCATATGGCCTCTTGTCATTTCATCCAACGCCGCCAAATGCGGAAAACCAGGAGCGCGGATTTTTAAGCGATATGGCTTATTCGCACCATCCGAAATCATGTAAATACCAAACTCGCCTTTTGGATGCTCCACCGCCGCGTAGGCCTCGCCCACGGGGACGTGAAAGCCTTCAGTGAACAGTTTAAAATGGTGAATCATGTCTTCCATATTGGTTTTCATGCCTTCACGGTCTGGCGGCGCCACTTTATTATCAGCCGTAATCACCGCACCAGGGTTGGCGCGCAGCCAAGTAATACATTGCTTGATGATGTTATTCGATTGTCTAAATTCTTCCATACGCACCAAATAACGGTCGTAGCAATCGCCGTTCACGCCAACAGGAATATCAAAATCTAAATCAGCATATACTTCATAGGGCTGTTTTTTACGCAAATCCCACTCAATACCACTACCGCGTAACATCGGCCCTGTAAAGCCTAGCGCCAGAGCGCGTTCTGGCGTGACCACACCAACGCCCACGGTACGCTGTTTCCAGATGCGATTATCGGTGAGCAGAGTTTCGTATTCATCGATATAAGTCGGGAAGCGCCGCGTAAAGTCTTCAATAAAATCTAACAATGAACCTTGACGATTTTCATTGAGCTT
>JANLWF010000396.1:0-4994 GCA_031364385.1 Methylotenera sp. | reverse complement strand
TCGTTGATTAAAGCTTCGGCGCGATAATGACCATCCAGCCCGCGTTTTAGCATGACTGAATTAGCGTTATCACCCAAGCGCCATGCTTTATTGGGGTTTTGTATGTTATCGGCCAAAATATAAATGCCTACCGCGAGACTTAGCCAAACTACGGCGAAAAAAATCGAACTTTTTGTCATGCTACTTGGGTGAAATCACTCTGAAACATTTCTTGGATAAATTAAGTTAAAAGGGCAATGCCACGTTGGGCGCAGCGCCCCAAATCACATCGCGAAACTGTGCTTGAATGCGCTTGAGAGCCTCTTCGTTATTGGCTTCGAAGCGCAACACAATCACTGGCGTAGTGTTAGAAGGGCGCATTAAACCAAAGCCATCTTCATATTCCACACGCAGTCCATCAATAGTAATCACATCTACCGCATCTGCAAACTTGGCAGTCTTTTGCAGCTCTGCAATTAGTTTGTGTGGCTCGCCTTCTTGCATTTGAATGTGCTGCTCAGGCGTGCTGACGCTATCGGGCAAGTTATTGAGTATTTCAGAGGGATTGGGAAACTGACTTAAAATTTCTAGTAGCCGCGCACCAGCATACAAGCCATCATCAAAGCCATACCAGCGTTTTTTACCATGACTATCGGTATCGTTAAAAAACACGTGGCCGCTCATTTCGCCCGCAAGTGCTGCGTTGGTTTCTTTAATTTTTGCTTTGATGAGTGAGTGACCAGTTTTCCACATCATTGGCTTGCCGCCAAGTTCCTGTATCCACGGGCCTAAATTACGCGTCGATTTCACATCAAAAATGATAGTGGCACCCGTGTTGCGGCTTAGCACATCTTGTGCGAACAAAAGCAATTGGCGATCTGGATAAATGATATTGCCTTCTTTGGTGACTACGCCAAGCCTGTCGCCGTCGCCATCAAACGCTAGACCTAATTCAGATCGCGTGTTTTTTAGCGCCTCGATTAAATCAGTTAAATTTTCTGGCACAGAAGGATCAGGATGATGGTTGGGAAAATGACCGTCCACCTCACAAAATAGTTCTTCTACTCGGCAGCCAATGGCGTTATACAACGCTTTTGCAAAGGCGCCAGCCACACCATTGCCGCAATCCACAGTGATTTGTAAGGGTCGTGCGAGGTTAATATCCGCTTTTATTTTCGCGATATAGTGGGGCACAATATCATAGCTGCGCTCAATACCATCACCATAAGTAAGTAGTTTGTATTCGATACGGTGGCGCAATCTTTGAATACTCTCGTTCGATAGCGTTTCACCTGCCAGCACCATTTTTAGGCCATTGTAATCAGGTGGGTTATGGCTACCCGTGACCATGACACCACAATTATTGCCCAAATGATATGCCGCAAAATACACCATCGGCGTGGCGATCATGCCTAAATTCACCACATTGACACCAGCTTTGCGTATGCCTATAGATAGGGCATCAGCTAACTCTGGGCCAGATAGCCTGCCATCGTAACCGATGCAAATTTCATTTTGCGCACGCTGTTTGGCTTCAGAGCCAAGCGCGTGACCGATTGCTTCCACGATTGCAGGCGTTAAAGTTTTGCCTACAATTCCCCGAATGTCATAGGCTTTGAAAATCTCTCTTGGGATTTTGAGTAATGTTGTTGGCTGCATAGTTATAAACTCAAGCTAAAGGCGAAGTACACGATAACAAAATAAGTAATATGATGTAATAATTGATCGAAGCCGAGCAAAATCCAAAAGCGTTCGCTATTATTGGGCTGCAAGTTATAGCGTTTGCTCACACTCATTTTCGCCCAATCAATATGGTAATGCACTAGCATATCGATGGCCGCGTACATAATAGCTAAACTGCCGAGAAACGGTGCTAACACTAATAGCGTGCCGAGCGCGTGTATGCCCGCATGGGCAATGCCGCCTAGGTGCATGTACATGCCTTTGTTGCGGTACATCCAAGGGGTAGCTTGCAAGGGGAAGTCGCAAATAAAATGCTTGATAAACAGGAAAAAAAGGGCTTCAAACATCACGAGTTGTCTTTCACTTTAGTCGACTTCTTCAATCCAAGCTAATTGAATCGCCTCCAAGATTTTCTCACCGCAGTGCTCAGGAACGTCGTTAAAGCCTTCTAGTGCCATTACCCATTGCATTAAATCAGTAAAACGAATGGTGTTTGGATCTATATTCGGATATTTGTCGAACAATGCTTCGGCAATTCTCTGGCTTTCAGTCCATTTCATACATCAATTCTCTTTAGTTTTATGGTGTAATTATAGCGCGCGCTTTATGCTAGATGCATGTCTGATTAAAAACTAAGTAAAAAAAGTCCAGTACTTAATAAAATGTTGAATCTTATTAAGATACTGGGAGAGGGAGGAAACAAATTTGGAGCGTTACACAATTAGTCATACGCAAGGTGTATGTCAACTATTATTTAACAATAAAAACAATTGCTTATGTTTTATTTAAAACTAAGTGCGTGCCATAAAATAGTGCACGGCAGCTCATTTGGTGCGTATATATTTAAGCTTTTAGTAAACTCTAGCGCTACCTAAAATGTCTCATTCGATTGTCGATTTTAGGCATCTATTTGTCGTATGTAAGATTTAATATGCAATTTCACATGATAAAATGTGCTATCAAATTTTTTAGAATCTCTTTGGAGCATCACCACTATGTTCAGCACCGCAAACACTTTAAATAAAGCCGACCCTGCCCTCGCCACCATGATAGAGGCCGAAGTGGTGCGTCAGCATCAACATATTGAGCTGATTGCATCTGAAAATTACACCAGCCCCGCGGTGATGGAGGCGCAAGGCTCACAGCTCACCAATAAATATGCAGAAGGCTACCCAGGCAAGCGTTTTTACGGCGGTTGCGAGTATGTGGATCAAGTGGAACAACTGGCAATTGATCGTCTGAAAGCCTTATATGGCGCAGAGTATGCCAACGTGCAGCCGCATTCTGGCTCGCAAGCCAATCAGGCGGTTTACTTTAGTATTTTAAAACCTGGCGACACGGTGATGGGTATGAACCTTGGTCACGGTGGTCATTTAACGCACGGCTCGCCTGCTAATTTGTCGGGTAAATTGTTTAAGATTGTGGCGTATGGTTTAAATGATAAAGAAGAAATTGACTACAACGAAATGGAGCGCATTGCTATCGAGGCGAAGCCAAGGTTGTTAATTGGCGGAGCGAGTGCGTATGCGCTACGTTTTGACTGGGCACGCATGGCGGAGATTGCCAAAAAAGTCGGCGCCTACTTCATGGTCGATATGGCGCATTACTCGGGCTTAATCGCCGCGGGAGTGTACCCAAACCCTGTGCCACATGCGGATTTCGTGACTTCTACCACGCATAAAACCTTGCGCGGCCCGCGTGGTGGCATTATTTTGGCTAAAGCCGAGTTTGAAAAATCGCTTAACTCAAATGTATTCCCGAGCTTGCAAGGCGGGCCGCTAATGCACGTCATCGCAGGTAAAGCCACGGCGTTTTTAGAAGCGTCGCAACCTGAGTTTAAAGTGTATCAAGCGCAAGTGCTTAAAAACGCGCAAGCCATGGCCGAAGCCTTGGTTGTACGCGGCTTACGCATCATTTCTGGCCGCACCGAGTCACACATGTTTATGGTCGATTTACGTCCAAAAGGCTTAACAGGCAAAGCCGCCGATGCCGCGCTAGGCTTGGCCCATATCACGGTGAATAAAAACGCCATTCCAAACGACCCAGAAAGCCCGTTCGTCACCTCTGGCATACGTATCGGTTCGCCCGCCATTACCACGCGCGGCTTTATGGAAGTAGAAGCCAAACAAGTGGCAAATTTAATCGCTGATGTGTTGGATAATCCATCGGATGCAGCGGTGATTGCAGCGACTAAAGAAAAAGTGCATGCGTTAACCGCGCGCTTTCCAGTTTACGGAAAATAAACAAAGTGAAATGTCCTTTCTGCGGTGATGCTGATACCCAAGTAATTGATTCCAGAGCAAATGATGAAGGAGATTCGATTCGCCGGCGCCGCAAATGTGGTAAGTGCGACAAGCGTTTTACTACCTACGAAACGGCTGATTTACACTTACCGCAGGTGGTTAAAACCAATGGCACGCGCGAGGAATTCAGTCGCGATAAATTGCGCTTATCGTTTACGCGCGCTTTGCATAAGCGCCCAGTGCCAACAGAATATGTAGAGCGCGCACTGGATCATATTGTGCAAAAAATGCTATCACTTGGCGAGCGCGAAATCCCCGCTCGCGCGTTGGGTGAAAGCGTGATGCAAGAGCTGAAAGTGATGGATAAAGTCGCTTATATTCGTTTTGCCTCGGTGTATCGAAGTTTTTCCGATGTGGATGATTTTCACGATGCAATACGTGAATTATAGCCCCGAGATTTATAAAATCTAATGGCATTTAGCGCCGATGACCACACTTACATGACCCGAGCGCTGCAACTGGCAGAGCATGGGTTATACAGCACACAACCTAATCCGCGCGTTGGTTGCGTGATAGTAAAAGATGGCAAAATAATAGGCGAAGGCGCACATTTAAAAGCGGGTGATTCGCATGCCGAAGTGTTCGCTATTCAACAAGCAGGTGATAATGCCAAAGGCGCAACGCTTTATGTTACTCTTGAGCCATGTAGCCACGTAGGCCGAACTCCCCCATGCACCCAGGCCTTGCTACAAGCGGGTATTGCAAAAGTAATTGCCGCCATGCAAGACCCAAATCCACTCGTTGCGGGCAGCGGTTTGGCGCATTTGCAAGCGCATAATATCGAAGTCACCAGCGGTTTAATGCAGGCACAGGCAGAGGCGCTTAACCCAGGTTTTATCTCGCGCATGACGCGCAAACAACCTTTCATTCGCTGCAAAATCGCGGCCAGTTTAGATGGCAAAACCGCGCTTAACAATGGTGCAAGCCAATGGATTACAAGTGAAGCCGCACGCTTAGATGTGCAGTTTTGGCGTGCACGTTCCTGCGCCATACTCACAGGCATCGGCACGGTGCTGGCGGATAACCCAA
>JANLWF010000369.1:0-1844 GCA_031364385.1 Methylotenera sp. | reverse complement strand
GGGTTTTTCTCCCTTAACTGGCTGATAATATCATGTAGCGGCGACAGTACCGCCGCAAACTGATTCCATCTACTTAAATCGTTATTGCCCAATTGAATCAAGGCGATATCTGGAGCTGGTAGCACTTTTGTATTAACTGAGAAAGTATCATGTACAGACCAAGTAGTCTCGCCATAATAACCTTCATGGTCGTTATCAAAATCGGCAGGCCATTTAAAGCGCTCGTCTTCTAATTCGTGTTGCGAGCCAATAAAATCAACCTTATAGCCCGCTTGTTTTAAGATTTTAAATAAAGGCAGGCGGTAAGAATACTCGCCTAGCTTTCTACCGCCTTGCGTTATGCTGTCACCAATCGGCATAATCTTAATGACGCGACCAACGCATCCCATGCCAGCTTCGCCTACGCCCGCAAATAGGGCTAGGCTAAAGGCTACAAATAGCAACTTATATATTTTTGATTTATTCAATCAGTTAGTTCCATTACCCCAACAAATTGCCGCCTATCGCCCAATCTTCCATCTCAATTTCTTCAAATACAATGTAAGTATAGCTGGGCGGTTTGTGGGCGTGCTTTTGCAGGGTTTCGGTGATTTCTTTGGCGATTTCTTTTTTCTGTTCTTTGCTGATGCTTCCAGCGAGTTTTACATTAACGAATGGCATTTTAACTCTCCTTTTTAACAATAATTGAATGTCCGTAAACATCGCATGGATGCGTGGCTTCTGTAAGTCGCTTGGTTTGCGTGTTGTAATGGCTACAGTGATAACTATCTACCAAAATTGTTTGATTGGGAAGTACAAAACGTGCAACGTGGGCGAATTTATGATCTTTAAATTTCAATCCAAACGTTTTTAATAAGGCGACACTTGCTTACAAAAATAAGGTGGATTTTTATTTTTTATGTCGTCTAAAAAAGTAGCTAATCTTGCATATTGCCTGCAATTAATGACAGAATATATGATCTTAGAGGCTGCATCTATAAGGCTTGCAGGCATTCTTAATGTTTTATTTTATGGCTAAAATTAACCATTTTTATAAGCTTGCCAAACCTCTTTAATGAGGTTTAACGTCACGATCAGAATTAACAATGATATAAAAATGGATAGTAGCGGATCAATTTGCAGCCAACCCGTAAAATAAATCACAATACCTGCTACTAAGGCGGCCACCGAGCCTAATAAATCACCCATCACATGTAAATAAGCGGCGCGTTTATTGTGGTCATGTGCATGGTCGCTATGCAGCATTTTTGCCACAATAATATTCACCACCAAGCCCATAAAAGCTATCAGCATTACATAACCGCCGATTACAGGGTGCGGATTTTCAAAGCGTTGCAAGGCTTGGTAAACAATATAGGCCACCACCGCCAACATGAGTATGGCATTAATAGCAGCAGCCGCAATTTCTGCATGGCTTTGCCCGTTGGCATGTTTATGCGTGCCTGGCTTGGCAGATAAATAGCTCGCCAACCAAGCTAATCCAAGCGCAAATACATCTGAAAACATGTGCCAAGCATCACTTAGTAAGGCCAGGGAATGTGTAAACATGCCGCCAAAAAGCTCAATTATTGCAAACACTAAAATAAGAAAAAATGCGAACCTATAATTGGTTGGGTGATTTTCTTCTGACTGCTTTTTACCTTGATTTTGCACGGCTTCTAAGGGATACGTGCTTTCGTTTGTATGGCTGTTTGCATGTTGACTAGCGTGATTGTCTGTATGATTTTTCATATCGCTATGCTATCAAATAAATAGCAAATAAATAGCAAAAAAGCATAGCCTAAACTGTGCTAGTGTGTATATAAACTTTTATGTTTTATAGTCTGTGGGCTGTTTTTGCATGT
>JANLWF010000305.1:0-1595 GCA_031364385.1 Methylotenera sp. | reverse complement strand
CGTGTATGGTGTTGATACACCAATGGTAATCTTCTTCAGTGCTTGTGCCAAAGTTCCAATCTACGAATTCATAATCAGGCGTATTGCGTAAAAAATTCCAGCTAATCACGCCGCTGGAATCCACAAAATGAATTTCTAAGTTTTGGCTATCGGCGATTTCTTCCATATCAAAACCTGGTGCTGCAAAGCCTGTTAAGCCTTCTCCATTTTTGCCAATGGCGCGGCCTTGCAGCAGTTCGGTGAGTGCGCGCTCAAGTGCGACCTCAAAGCGGGGGTGCGCGCCGAAGCTGGCGAAGCAGCCTTGATCCTCAGGATGTAATAGCGTGACGCACATGACAGGAAATTGACCGCCCAGCGAAGCATCTTTGACCAAAATGCCATAACCCGCCGCGCGTAAGCCTGCAATGCCTGCAGCGATGCGCGGGTAGCGATTGATGACTGCTTCAGGCACGTCGGGCAGGCAAATACCTTCGCGAATGATTTTGTACTTAATATCGCGCTCAAAAATCTCTGCCAGCGCTTGGGTACGCGCCTCCATCAGCGTATTACCTGCACTCATGCCGTTGCTAACGTACAAATTGCCGATTAAATTCACAGGAAAATACACCACTTTTTCATCGCTCAAACGTGTGTAAGGAATCGCGCAAATACCACGTTCTGCATTACCAGAGTTTAAATCAATGAGTTGGCTGGCGAGTACGGTGCCTTCTGGATTGTAGAATTTTTGCAGCTCAGGTGTGAGCAACTCTTTTGGCCAATGATCATTTTTAATTTTAAACCATTGCTCATTCGGATAATGCACAAATGCTTTATTGGCAATCGTTTCACCTAAGTAAAAATGCGTCCAAAAATAATTGGTGCTTAAACGCTCAAAATACTCGCCTAGTGCACTTGCCCTAGCAGCCAATTGCGACGCGCCTTTACCGTTGGTGAATAAACGTGTGCATTCGCTATCGATGACATGCACCGACCAAATGCCTTCAATTTCATTTAGCCAAGATTGCTCTATGACATGAATGTTTAAAGCTAACAATTTGGCTTGTAAGGTAGCGATTGATGACTCGAGCGAGGCGTCTTTGCTAGGAATAAACGTATCGTTTATTCCAGTTTTAGGAGCGATAAAGGTTTCAGATGTTGTGTTGTTCGTCATGTTAAATGCACTTGAGAGAAAGGCTGACAGAATATCATGTGCTGGTAGAAGCCCACTTAAAATTTACCGACCCCAACGTAAACCCGCCGTATTCACAGGGCTATCCCAATGTTGTTTAATCTCATCATCCAGTAGGCATAGCGAGACCGACGCGCCCGCCATATCTAGCGAGGTGACGTAGTTGCCAACTAATGATCGCGTTACAATAACGCCATGCTGCGTGAATAATTTAGCGGCGGTGTTGTAGATGAGATATAGCTCCATTAGCGGCGTTGCGCCAAAGCCGTTAATCAGTAGCAAGGTCTCGGTTTTGGCGCTGATATTTTTAGCTTTAAAATCGGCCAAAATCGCGTCCACACAATCGCTGATAATCGCATCTGCTTCGCGCATTGTTTCGCGCCTGCGGCCTGGCTCACCGTGAATGCCTACACCCATTTCTAGCTCG
>JANLWF010000271.1:0-3066 GCA_031364385.1 Methylotenera sp. | reverse complement strand
ATCCACTTCACGCTGCTTAATCGCAGATAGTAGCAAACGAATCGCGCCAAGACGCACGCTATCTTTAGCGCGCATGGCAGTTTTCATGTCTTCGGTGATTTGGTCTTTAAGGCTCATGCTTAAGATTTAAGCGTTTTGACTAATGTATTTGTCGAAATTGGCAGAGTAATCGGCCACATTTTCGATAAGCGCTAATTTGTATTGCTCAATAAAATAGTTAATTGCGGCGTCTTTTTCAGCTTCAAACGCTTCTTTATTGCCGCATTGCGATGCGATGACAAACGCATTAAAACGGGCTGAACTATAAGCAAAACCTGCACTAACCACGCCGCGATCTATATCGTTTTGGCCATTAGCGTGTGCAATAAAGCTATCAGCAACACGCCAAAAAGCCTGGTTTTCTGGTTGCACCTGGTTTTTTGGTTGTAATTGGTCTTCTGGTTTTGCTTGTAAATCAGCCATGCTGGTCTTTAATTAAAAACTAAGCTTAGTAAAGTTTAGCTGGAAGCGTTTGATTACGCAGACGACGATATTGACGTTTTACTGCCGCAGCCGCTTTGCGTTTACGTTCCCAAGTTGGTTTCTCGTAAAACTCGCGCGCACGCAAGTCATTCAACAAACCAGTTTTTTCTATTAAGCGTTTAAAACGGCGCAGGGCAACGTCAAACGGTTCATTCTCTTTTACGCGTACACTAGACATTCGTTCTCTCTTCAATAAGTATGCTCAAGCTTAAATCTATAAACTCGAGAAAAGTCCGCCATTTTAATCGTATAATTGCTTTTTATCAATCACTTTCACTGCATTTTGCGGGAAATGTGCGTAAGTCTTCTGGAAATAAAATAAATGTTGGGCATTCATGTTAATACTGGGCTTTGAATCCTCTTGCGACGAAACAGGTGTCGCGCTGTACGACACCCAACTTGGGCTATTATCGCACGCGCTGCATTCGCAAGTGCAAATGCACGCCGAATACGGTGGCGTAGTGCCAGAACTTGCCTCCAGAGACCATATTCGGCGCGCCTTACCTCTGACTGAGTTGGTGTTAAAACAAGCCAATAAAACCTTAAAAGATATTAACGGTATCGCCTATACTCAAGGCCCTGGGCTGGCAGGTGCGCTGTTGGTAGGCATAAGCATTGCACAATCGCTGGCGATGGCTTTGCAAGTGCCAAGCGTGGGCGTGCATCATTTAGAAGGTCACTTATTAGCCGCTTTGTTGGAGGAAAATCCACCAAAATTTCCATTTGTTGCACTGCTAGTTTCTGGCGGGCACTCCCAGATTATGCGCGTAGATGGCATTGGGGAATACACGCTTTTAGGCGACACACTAGACGATGCGGCGGGCGAAGCGTTTGATAAAACCGCGAAATTACTCAACATAGGCTACCCTGGTGGGCCAGCTTTGGCGAGGCTTGCGGAGCAAGGTAAAGCGCGCTTTAAATTGCCGCGCCCACTGTTAAATAGCAAAGATTTAAACTTTAGTTTTAGCGGATTGAAAACTGCCGTACTGACACTAGTGAATAACAATCAACCGCTGACAGGCGAAATTAAAGCGGATATTGCATGGGAATTTCAAGAAGCGGTGACGGAAATTTTAACGCTAAAATGTATGGCAGCATTGCGCGAAACAGGCTTGGATAATTTAGTCGTTTCGGGCGGCGTAGGCGCAAACACAAGACTGCGCGAGCGGCTAAATGCGGCAGCTAAACGCAAACTGTGCGTCGTGAGCTATCCGCGCCTAGAATTTTGCACAGACAACGGCGCAATGATTGCTTTTGCAGGGGCGATGCGGCTGAAAGCAATGCAAACCACACAAGAAAATTATAGCTTTAGCATCAAACCAAGATGGGATTTGGGCGAGTTAACAAAACCCTAAACTCCTTCACCCTTTAAGGGGGAAGGTTGGGATGGGGATAAAATTTGCGTAATGAATAAACATTCAACCCCCACCTTAACCCTCGCCATAAAATAGGGAGGGGATTTTTGAAAAATTATTTCTTACCAAACCCAGTTTCAGTCCCCGCCAGCAGTTTTTGAATGTTACTTTTGTGTCGCCACACCAGCATAACCGCCATCACTAGCACCATTAGCACATAATTTTTGTAAGGCAACAACAACCAAGCTGCAAAAAAAGGCGAAGCCGCAGCCGCCACAATCGCCGAGAGCGAAGAAAGTCGGCTAATCGCAAATACAAGCGCCCATGTGAGCAGACACGCCAAACCCAGCATGGGCGACACCGCCAGCATCAGACCCAGCGCGGTTGCCACGCCTTTTCCGCCTTTAAAACGGTGATAAATTGGGAACAAATGCCCAAAAAACACCGCCAAACCCACCGCAGCCACCACCCACATCAACATATTAGATTGCAAAGCCAACCAAACAGACAACCAGCCCTTAAGTGCATCGCCCAGCAAGGTTAAAATAGCGGGCAATTTTTTGCCGCTGCGCGCAATATTAGTCGCGCCGATATTGCCAGAACCCACTGTGCGCGGGTCTGGCAAGCCAAACAGTTTGCTAAAAATTATGCCAAATGAAATCGAACCGATGAGATACGCAGCCACAATCCAAACCAATGGAATCAAAGTAACGGGAATAAAACCTAACTCATTCATATCATCTCTCTTTGCCTCACGCCTGTCATTCCATCACAGCCGTCATTCCGATGGAAGCCATCGAAGATGACGAACCACGGAATCCAGAGGATTTATCTCTACTTATTAATAAATTGGTATTATATTACTGGATTCCGACTTTCGTCCGAATGACAAATGAGAATAAGTACAATGGACACCATTTTTATATCAGAACTCAAAATAAAAACCAAACTAGGCGTGCCCGCATGGGAGCGCATGGTAGCGCAAACCATTATTTTAGATATTGAAATTGGCTACGATTTAAGCACAGCAGGTAAATCTGATGCCATCGCCGACACCATCGACTACGGCGCAGTGGTTGCGCGTATCCGCGAAACCTTAACCGAGCACAGCTTTCAACTAGTAGAAGCGTTAGCCGAGCACATTTGCCAATTAATTTTGAAAGAATTTGGTGCATTAAGTGTAAAAATT
>JANLWF010000378.1:0-1970 GCA_031364385.1 Methylotenera sp. | reverse complement strand
ATCATGCTCACTGCCAAGTGCAAGTATCAGCTCCGCCGCAATGTTTTTAGTGATGTAATAAGAAATGTCGATTCCTGCAATCACATTACTATCTACCGCCAATTCTGCTCCAGAGTTCATCACCGGCGCCACATTTTTGTTTACAGTCTTACCAAGGCTACTGTCTTCATTCGGGTTAACACTCACCACACGGGCGCGTACAACCCAATCACCAGCTTCAGCTTGCGCTAAAATTGGTGTCAAGGCTAAAGGCAATAGGGTTATTAATAACGATATTTTCATATTTAATTCCATTAAGAATGATTTACTATTATTTTGCGATTATTGCTTCTGGCATAGCAGAAGAGTGATGGTGTGCAATTAGCCATTTTCCATCTTTAAATTGGTAAACGTAGGTGTAGCGTGCAGATACTTTTTGGCCACCTTTCAAGCTGAATGTGTAAGTGCCTACGTCTTGCGCGATATTGCAACCAATTTTGATGGTACGTGTGTCAATCACGCCACTAGGCTCTTCCTTAAGGAAATGTTCAAAGTAATCACCAATTTCGGCATGGTTAGTTCTTGGCTTGTTTGAAACAGTGGCGAGCAATACGGCATCACTTGCGTAGTTAGCTGTCACTTTGTTGGAGTCTAGCGTTTTTAGTGACGCATTCCAGCGATCAAACAATGCGGCGATAGTTGCCTGATCTGTGTTTGCACATTGCTCTGTAGTGGCGTAGGCTGCGGTTGAAACTGATAATGCTGATGTGACGAGTACTGCCAGGCTTAATTTATTGATACCATTCATTTCTAATCTTCTCCATAAAATAAAAAATAAATAAATACTGTGTATAAAGGTATTTATTTAATGGAGTTGATTGTAAATAACAGTGATGAACGTTAACTACTCAAACAAATGAACAAAAGCTTAGGGAAGCATTAATACAACATGAACAGCTAATTTGCAGGTGCTTCTAGTCTGTAGCCAAGACCACGCTGCGTATGAATAAGTGCAACGGAATAACCATCGTCTACCTTACTACGCAAACGCCTGATATAAACATCAACAATATTAGTCAGCGGATCTTCATTCACGCCAGACATTGGCAAGAATACGTTCACGACTATAAAGCCTGCCTGGTGCTGACATCAACAGTTCAAGCACGGCAAGCTCTTTGGAAGTGAGCGGAATTAAGTTTCCATCTCTAGTGACACGCATGGTGTCTAAGTCTAATACAAGATCAGCAACTATTAACTTTGTGGGTAAACTTGGTTTAAGTTGTTTAGCGCGACGTGTTAAAGCTTCAATCCTGGCTAGTAGCTCCTCAAAAGCGAAGGGTTTTGCCAAATAATCATCAGCGCCTAGTCTGAGTCCTGTAATGCGGTCTTCTAATGTCCCCATTGCGGTTAGCATGAGTATGGGTAAAGAGACGCCAGTGGCACGCAAACTTTGACAGACATCAAAGCCGCTCATTCCTGGCAGCATGACGTCCATCAAAATAATGCCAGCTTCGCCATTATTCATTGTTTGCTGGGCAAGTTCGCGTGCCATCAGTAAGCCATCATCACCATTGCCAGCTACCTGCACGCGGTATCCTTCAGCTCGAAGGCCGCGATTAAGAAAGTCAGAAACTCTGACATCATCTTCAACTACTAAAATATTAATCAATTAATTGTGTTTCCCAAGTGATTGGTAGCCATAAAAAAACTGTTGTGCCATGATTAGGTACACTTTCAATTTCTATGTGGCCTCCATGTGCCCTAGCAAGCGCTCCCGCAATCGGCAATCCCAATCCGCTGCCATCAGGGCGCAATTGTTTTGCCCTTGCACTGCAGTAGCTACGTTCAAAAATATGCGGCATATCTTCATCAGAGATGCCAATGCCTTGATCAGCAATAGATAATCTCCATTGAAATAATGGTTTAGCCGAGTTATGTACGATGTCTGTCGTCACTGATACCGTTTGATTCTCACAGGAGTAACTGACCGC
>JANLWF010000374.1:0-2178 GCA_031364385.1 Methylotenera sp. | reverse complement strand
ACATGCGCGAGGCGCAAAAAATGTTGAGCGACCCTGAAATGAAAGAGTTTGCACAGGAAGAGATTGAAAACGGCAAAGTGATCTTAGAAAAAGTAGAGCTGGATTTGCAAAAACTTTTGCTGCCAAAAGACCCGAATGACGACAAAAATATATTTTTGGAGATCCGTGCAGGCACGGGTGGCGATGAATCTGGCTTGTTTTGTGGCGATTTATTCCGCATGTACAGCCGCTATGCTGAGCGCCAAAAATGGAAAGTGGAAATCATGTCGGCCAACGAATCTGAAGTGGGCGGCTACAAAGAAATTATCGCCAAAATTGAAGGTTATGGCGCATATTCCAAGCTTAAATTTGAAAGCGGCGGCCATAGGGTTCAGAGGGTTCCTGACACCGAAACGCAAGGCCGCATTCATACCAGCGCCTGTACTGTAGCGGTATTGGCCGAGGCCGACGAAATTAATGACATCATCATCAACCCCGCCGATATTCGTATTGACACCTATAGAGCGTCTGGCGCGGGCGGCCAGCACATTAACAAAACAGATTCTGCCGTACGCATTACCCACGCGCCAACAGGCATCGTCGTAGAATGCCAAGAAGGGCGCAGCCAGCACGCCAACAAAGCGCAAGCGCTAGCCGTGCTTGCGGCGCGCATTAAATCTAAACAAGTCGATGCACAAAATAGTGCAATTGCCCGTGAGCGTAAAAGTTTGATTGGCAGCGGCGATCGCTCTGAACGAATCAGAACCTACAACTACCCGCAAGGCCGCATTACCGATCACCGCATCAACCTGACGCTGTACAAAATTGACGCAATTACTGAAGGCGATATGGATGAATTGATTGGCGCCCTATCGGCAGAGCATCTGGCGGATTTGTTGGCGAGTTTGGGTGAAGATAATTAAAGTTGAAAGACTAGATGATTCCATTTCGAGATGAAAATGAATTCAAGTGTTTGCTTGAAGCTCTTGCAAACGACATTGTAGCCAAGCAGGGTGGGTAAAACGATGTTATTTACCCATCGTTTACCACAATCTGCCTGCCCACACTACCGATTAAATGACCAACGCTCACTCGATTAAAGCCACACTTCTACTCGCTTCCACGCAACTAAAAGCGCAGAGTATTGAGACGGAAAGTGCAAAACTTGAAGCGCAATTGTTGCTGCAACACGTGCTAAATGTAAACCGTGCATGGTTAATCGCACATCAAGACGAAAACATACCCTCTAACATCCATGCGGCCTACAGGGCAATGATTGAAAGAAGGTTAAATGGCGAACCGATTGCGTATATTTTGGGTTATCGTGAGTTTTATGGTTTGAAGTTAAAGGTGTCGGCTGATACGCTGATTCCGCGGGCTGATACAGAAACACTGGTGGAGGCGGCTTTGGCTAAGATTCCGCTCGTGGTTAGACAAGCTCACCACGAACGGAATGTATCAGACTCCGTTCGTCCTGAGACTGTCGAAGGGCATACACATTCTCTGCACACAATTCTTGACCTAGGCACTGGCACTGGCGCAATTGCACTAGCGATTGCCAAACATCGCCCACAGGCGTGTGTAACAGCATTAGATGCCTCGCAAGCTGTACTAGATATAGCGAATGAGAACGCAAAAAATTTAAAAATATCCAACGTAAAATTTGTATTAAGCGATTGGTTCAGTGCTTTAATTAATGAAAAGTTTGATGTAATAGTGAGTAATCCACCTTACATAGAAGCCGACGACACTCACCTAAAACAAGGTGATTTACGTTACGAACCAATATGCGCACTAGCCTCTGGCACAGATGGTTTAGACGCTATTCGTCATATTATTAAAGATGCGCCACCCCACCTAAACCCTTATGGATGGCTGATGCTGGAGCATGGCTACAATCAAGCCAGCAAGGTTGCAGCTTTGTTAAAACAAGCGGGTTTTAGTGATATTAGTCATGCAGAAGATCTATCGGGAATTGAACGCGTGACGATTGGGCGCTTAGCCTGATATATTGATAAAAAAACCGTTTGCGCTGTCATACAAGCAAACTAAATTAGCGAGGTAGCGATGAAAAACTTTGCACAAATAAAAGGTTTATTGTTTGATTTAGATGGTGTGCTTTATGTGGGTAGCGCGCCAGTGGCTGGGGCGATAGAGGCAGTCAGCAAATTGCGCGATAGCGGCCTTGCATGTCGCTTT
>JANLWF010000083.1:0-4375 GCA_031364385.1 Methylotenera sp. | reverse complement strand
ATTTATTAATTGCTAATTTGCATAAACAAAACAATAAAAATGCAGAGGCGATTGCCAGTTACGAAAAAAGTTTAAAAGTAAGTGAAGCTGAAAAAAATGATAAATTTAGATTGATTAACCACAATTTAATGGGTGAAGCGCACATGCAAAATAATGACCTAAATGCCGCACTGGCCAGCTATTTAGCAGGTTCTAAGCTTACTAAGAACGATAATGAGCGTGCCGATAGTTTTGAGCGTTTGGGCATCACTTATAGCGCATTAGGTCAGCATGATTTGGCGATTGAATACCAATTAAAAGGCATGTTGATGCAGCAAAAATCGGGCACACTAGATCAATTCGCCGATGCCAGCCTAGCATTGGGTAAAGTGTATGCCAATGCAAAGGAATATCCTCAGGCCGAAAAAACTTATGCAAAACTTATCCAATTTGCCAAAGATAATGGTGGTGCTTATTACGAGGCAAAAGCTAGCTATGACTTGGCGCAGATGAAGGCGGCGAGTGGCGATACCAACAATGCTAAAGCCCTGATGGGCGATGCGTTAAAGCTTGCGAAGAACATTGGAGATGCTGGTTTAGCGACAGCAATTGAGACTTCAATAAAAAAACTACCTAATTAAGGTTTTTGCTTGTAAGGCTTAGGTAAAAACCACGACTAAATTGCACAGATTTAATTTAATTCATCAGTTTAAGGCGACAGTACATGATTATTACCAGTAAATCGGCCACGAATCCTAGCAATATTCAACCTTCTGAAATCACGTCGCGCGAGGTGTTTGAACATCGTCGCGAGTTTATTAAAGCCGCTGGCTTTGGCTTGGTTGCTGGCTCTGCACTTTTACTTTCAGGTAAAGCGCGCGCAGCTAATATTTCTGGGGGAACTACTGAAGGCGCTGGGCGCTTGATAGGGCGCGCCAATGCGCCCGCAGTAGAAAAGGGGGCAGATAAAGCCTTATTAAAAAATTTATCGCGCCAAAAAATTGCCAATTACACGAAAACCTCTTATGGCGCAGGCGAAAAACTCACTAAATACGAAGATGTGACGACTTACAATAATTATTACGAGTTCGGCACCGATAAATCAGACCCTGCCAAATATTCCTCACAGTTTAAACCGCGCCCTTGGACGATTAGCATTGAAGGTGAAATTAAAAAAGCCAAAACCATTAACATTGAAGAGTTAATGAAGCTGGCACCGCTGGAAGAGCGTATTTACCGTCATCGCTGTGTTGAAGCGTGGTCGATGGTAATCCCTTGGGTCGGCCTGCCATTAGCCAGCCTAGTGAAATGGGCGGAGCCGACTGGCAACGCTAAGTATATCGAATTTATTTCTGCTAACGACTCCAAAACCATGCCTGGCGTGCGCTCGCCCATATTGGATTGGCCTTACACCGAGGGTTTGCGCATGGATGAAGCGACTAATCCATTGACCTTGTTAGCGGTTGGTTTGTATGGTGAAGTATTGCCCAACCAAAATGGCGCGCCTGTGCGCTTGGTAACACCTTGGAAATACGGCTTTAAAGGCGGTAAATCGATTGTGAAAATTCGTTTTGTAGAAAAAATGCCGCTCACCACTTGGGTAAAATCTGGCCCTGGCGAATATGGTTTCTATGCCAATGTAAACCCGGAAGTCGACCATCCGCGTTGGTCACAATCGTCTGAAAAGCCAATAGGTGCAGGCTTGTTCGGTGGGCGTATTAAAACAAAAATGTTTAATGGTTATACCGAGCAAGTAGGGCGGATGTACGCTGGTATGGACCTGTTTAACAATTTCTAGGTTCAATAACTTCTAATATGAGTAAACAGAAAATCCTATATATTAAAGCAGCGGTTTGGCTGCTAGCCTTATTGCCGCTAACGCGCCTAATATGGCTGGGCTTTAATGATAATCTTGGTGCTAACCCTGTTGAGTTTGTCGAGCACTCTACTGGTACTTGGGCATTAGTGTTTCTACTAGTAACGCTCAGTATGACACCAGTTCGCTTGTTGACAGGCCAGGTGTGGCAAATTCAGTTGCGGCGCTTGTTAGGCTTGTTTATGTTTTTTTATGCTTGTCTGCACATCACTACCTATGTTTGGCTTGATTTTAATTTTATTTGGGATGAGATTGTAAAAGATGTAGCCAAGCATCCACGCATATTAGTTGGCTTTGCTGCATTCGTACTCACCATTCCACTTGCCGCCACCTCAAACAGCTACATGATTAAACGCCTGAAGACCAATTGGAAAAAATTGCATCAAGCGGTTTATGTAATTGGAATTTTAGCAGTATTGCATTTTGTATTATTAGTAAAAAAAGATCTGACTGAGCCGCTATATTATGCGGTGGTTTTGGCTTTTCTGTTAGGTATTCGGCTTTATTTTAAATATCGAGTAAAGGCGCCTCAAGTAAAGTCACCTAAAGTGCAACACGGTGTAAGGGTTTAACGTTAGCTGCGACTAATATTTACTATTAACAAATATTAGGGGAAATTATCTTGTCGTTAAATCAAATAGTATCTATGTACGATATCGTTCGTGCCCAATTAAACGCTATTGGCACATGGCTGCCTCAGCTAGGTTTGAGGCTAATATTGGCTTGGGAGTTCGGCGAATCGGGCTTTGAAAAGTTACATGGCACGAATTGGTTTGCTGATGCTACTTTCCCATTCCCATTTAATTTATTACCGCCAGATATAAGCTGGGGTATGGCCATAGTTTTTGAAATCGTAGGTGCATTCGCATTAGTGTTTGGTATTGCTACACGTTTTTTTTCCATCTCGCTCATCATTCTAACCATCGTTGCAATTGCCGCAGTACATTGGCCAGAACATTGGAGTACATTAGCTGAGCTTATTAAAGGCTATCGCATTATTGATGAAAATCAAGATGGCTTTGGCAATTACAAATTACCTCTATTATTCATTGTAATGTTCCTACCCCTTTTATTTGGTGGAGCAGGAAAGGCGAGTGTGGATTATTGGATTAGTAAACACAATTACAAATAAAGTTAATAAGTGGATACTTACGTTATTTAACATAATATACATTATGCGAAGTAAATAAATTTGTAAATAAGGCCGAGGTTTAAACCTCGGCCTTATTTTTCAATCACATACTACTTATTGTCGATTATCTATTATTGAAAAACGCGATGTTCATTACGCGGTCATTCACAAAAGTAATTTCTGTTTCTTTATAGGTACGCTTTGGGTCGTACCTCACAATATTTTTGTAATACCACATCTCTACTTTAACGGGTTTAGAACTTTTATCATCAACATTTTTACCAGTGACCGAGGCTGCGTCTGTAGGTTTTACAGAAAGCTCTTTTTTCGCTGGTACGCCTAATTTAGCCGTGATTACTTTTTTAGTTTTGCCACTAAAGCTGTCTAAAAACTCATTCTCAGAATAAGTTTTGCCGCCTGCGTAAGCGCTTGATGCAGCAAAAAAGCCAATAGCAAGGCTGCTCACAATAATTTTCTTAAATGTATTCGTCATTGCTGTATTTTCCTCTAAACCTAATAAATTCGAAATTAGCTCGTATAACGAGCTGTGACGCGTTTTGTTGACCTCGTCTATGCTAAGGCATCAATTAATGTGTAATTTTAAGCCATCAAAACCTACAAAAACGTCTTTTGGCAGCTTTTTGCTTAAAGATGCGTATTCTAATTCATGTGTCATGTGAATCATATAACTTTGTTTAGCTTTAATACGACCTAGGTAAGCCAAGCTTTGTTCAATATTAATGTGCGTTGGGTGTGAAGTTTCGCGCAGGCAATCTAATAGCACCACATCTAAACTTTTTAATAGCGTAAACGAGGATTCTGGGATTTCAGAAACATCGGTCAGGTAAGCAAAATTACCAATTCTATAGCCAAAAATATGACCTCTGCCATGCAGCACAGGGATAGGCGTAATTGTAATGCCAAATAACTCGAAGGCTGCATGAATGGGCTCTATACGAAGTACGGGCAGATCCCAAAAATCGCTAGGCTCACGCATCACATAGCCAAATTTTTGCTTAATGTGCTCAGCGGCATCTTCTTTGGCATACAGAGGGATTTGTCTACGTTGGATTTGGCAAAAAGCGCGTAAATCGTCAATGCCATGCAAATGATCAGCATGCGTGTGCGTGTATAACACCGCATCGACGCGTCTAATGTTCTCGCGTAGCGATTGGTCACGCAAATCTGGGCCAGTATCTATGAGTATGTTTTCACCAGAATCTAGCGTAATCAGGCTAGAACAGCGCGTGCGCTTATTGCGCGAATCGCTAGATAAACACGTACTACAACTGCAACCAACAACGGGCGTGCCTGCACTAGAACCTACGCCTAGCATGGTGAGTTGCATGTTTAATTGACTACTTTCGCGTGTTTAAATAGCGTGAAAA
>JANLWF010000048.1:0-6620 GCA_031364385.1 Methylotenera sp. | reverse complement strand
CTCAAAAATTTGCGCGCCGCAATACGATTGATAAGTAGAGATACCCATTTTAGACATGACTTTGTACAAGCCTTTACCAATGGCTTTAACAAAGTTTTTACTGCCCACGTAACCATCACTGCTCATATTATTGATGGTTTCCAATGTCAGCCACGGACAAACTGCCTCAGCGCCATAGCCAGCCAGCAAAGCAAAATGATGCACTTCGCGTGCCGAGCCTGTATCAACCACCAAGCCAGTACTAGTGCGCAGGCCTGCTTTCACCAGATACTCGTGAGTAGACGAGCAAGCTAATAATGCAGGGATAGCAATGCGATTTTTGGCGATTGTTCTATCTGACAAAATCAATACATTAAAGCCGTCATGCACTGCTTTCTGCGCGGCTTTATTTAAGTTTTCCAGCGCTGCTGCCATACCCGCCTGTGCTAGTTTGGCGTCATATGTAATGTCCAATACTAAAGACATAAATTGGTTTTTAGTAGCAGCGCCAATATTTTTTAACTGCTCTAATTCTGCTAGCGTTAAAACAGGCTGGCTGGCCTCTAAACGCAGCGGGGGGTTCGTTTCATCCACGCCAAGCAAGTTTGGTTTTGGGCCAATAAATGTGACTAAAGACATCACCAACTCTTCACGAATTGGGTCGATTGGCGGGTTGGTTACTTGCGCGAATAATTGTTTAAAATAGTTGTAAAGCACTTTTGGCTTATTCGATAACACGGGCAAAGCTGCGTCGTTGCCCATCGAGCCAGCACCTTCTTCGCCATTAGCAATCATCGGCTGCAAAATAAACTTAATATCTTCTTGCGTATATCCAAATGCTTGTTGCGTATCGAGCAAACTTTCAGCCATTGTTAACTGGGCATTTTCTTTAGGTAAATCGCCTAAAAAGTACCTTGATTGCTCTATCCATGCTTTATATGGTTTGGCAGAAGCCAAGTCACTTTTAACTTCTGCGTCATCAATAATACGACCTTGCACGGTGTCTATCAGTAGCATTTTACCTGGCTGCAAACGCCATTTTTTAATGATTTTTTCTTGTGGAAACGTGAGTACGCCCATTTCAGATGCCATCATCACGATATCGTCATCTGTCACTAAATAACGCGCTGGGCGCAAGCCGTTACGGTCTAAGGTTGCACCAATCATGTTGCCATCTGTAAACGCTACGGCGGCTGGGCCGTCCCACGGCTCCATCAAGGCGGCGTGATATTCATAAAAAGCGCGACGCTCTTCATCCATCAGCGCGTTGTTATTCCATGCCTCAGGAATCAACATCATCATGGCATGTGGCAAGCTATAACCGCCCGCCACTAGCAACTCTAAGCAATTATCAAAACAGGCAGAATCAGATTGATTTTCAGCAATCAACGGCCACAATTTGTCTAAATCTTCGCCCAGCAGCGCAGATTTCATGGTCGCATGGCGCGCCGCCATCCAGTTTACATTGCCTTGCACGGTATTAATTTCGCCGTTATGCGCAATCATGCGGAACGGATGTGCTAAATCCCAAGTAGGAAAAGTGTTGGTAGAAAAACGTTGATGTACCAATGCTAAGGCTGAAACCACACTCTCATCGGCCAAATCACGAAAGTAAACGCCCACTTCGTTTGCCAGCAACATACCTTTGTAGACGATAGTTCTGCTAGAAAATGAAGGCACGTAAAACGCAGCATTGTCTTTTAAATTGAGCGCTTTTACGGCGTGTTCTATGCGTTTGCGAATTACGAAACATTTACGTTCAAAAGTAGTTTGATCGCTTGCTTGCGAGCCGACAAATACTTGACGCATACAAGGCTCTACATAGCGCGCCGCCACGGCGATATTACTGTTATCCACTGGCACATCGCGCCAGCCTAAGCAGGTTTGATTTTCGTCCACGATAATATTAGTAATTAGCGCTTCAACCGTTGTACGATTTTTTGTATCTTGCGGTAAAAATAGATTACCAACCGCGTATTTACCCGCCTCTGGAAGATTGATATTGAGCTTTGCCGCCTCGCTACGCATAAACGCATCGGGCATTTGCATGAGCAAACCTGCGCCATCGCCCAGTTTTGGGTCGTAACCAGTAGCACCACGGTGGGTTAAATTAGTTAAAAGTGTTAACCCTTGTTGCACAATCTCGTGGCTTTTTTTACCCTTGATATGCGCCACAAAGCCCACGCCACAAGCGTCTTTTTCGTAACGTTTGTTGTATAAACCTTGGTTTACTGGTGGTTGTATTATTGCTTGTTTTACTTGCATATTCAGTTACGTACAAAATTTTAAGCGGAACCTACAATATTACCGTTAAACCGTCGTAATTTCAATCATATAGCGTGCATTTGACCTTAGATTTATATAAGAAATACCAAGTTTTTTACTTCTTGCTAAGTTATTTTATAGAACAAACGTTATTTGACAACTTAAATGATAATGATTATCATTTAGATATAGATCACTTTCATAAAAGTTAAGGAGCTGTGATGCAAAACAAATTCAACCAAAATAAAGCCACTAATGACGCTGTTTGCGAAAAGATAGAATTGGCAAATTCGTGCGGCGTGCGCCTAATTTACTGCCAAGATTGCCAAGTCGTAGAGTTGGAAATTGGTGCGATTTCTGTGCGGATTTGCCCAGACGCAATCCAACGCATGGCCAATGTGATGATGAAAGCCAGTTTGCAGCTTGAGCATATTATGGCTGTAAACGATGCCAAAAACCATCATTTATCTCAGGATGTTAGACCGCAGATGATTCACTAAAATTGAGTTAAGTTAAATCTGCAAACGCTTTTTTCGCCGCCTCAATCGTAACAGCAATATCTGCATCGCTATGCGCGGCCGATACAAAACCCGCCTCGAAAGCTGATGGGCCAAGGTAAATACCGCTATCAAGCATGCTGTGGAAGAACTTGTTAAAATGTTCTTTGTTGGATTGCATCATTTCTGCGTACGAACTAGGGCAGTTTTCCATAAAATATAGCCCAAACATGCCGCCCACGCTTTGCGCGTTAAATGGCACGCCTGCTTGTTTGGCAGCTTGTATCATGCCATCCATGAGTTTTTTGGTTTGCGCTGTCAACTTATCGTGAAAGCCGGGTGCTTGAATAATTTTTAAGGTACTTAAACCCGCAGAGACTGCAACAGGATTGCCTGACAGCGTGCCTGCTTGATACACTTTGCCGACTGGTGCGAGGCATTGCATAATATCTTTGCGACCACCAAACGCGCCCACGGGCAGGCCACCACCGATGACTTTACCTAGAGTAGTCATGTCGGGTTTGATGTTGTACAAAGCTTGTGCACCGCCTAAATGAACCCTAAAACCTGTCATTACTTCATCAAAAATCAACACCGCACCGTGTTGATTACACAGCGCACGTAGCGTTTGTAAAAATTCCAATTTCGGCACAATTAAATTCATATTACCAACCACTGGCTCGATAATCACGCAGGCAATTTCGTCGCCCGTTTTGTCGAATAAGTCTTTGAGTTGCTGCGTATTATTATATTCCAGCGTTAAAGTGTGAGCGGCCACACTCGCTGGAACGCCCGCCGAATCAGGCACCCCTTTAGCATTTGAATCATTAAAAGTCAGTAAGCCAGAACCTGCTTTTACTAAGAGCCCATCCGAATGACCGTGGTAGCAACCTTCAAATTTCACAATTTTATCGCGACCCGTAAAGCCACGCGCGGTGCGAATCGCGCTCATGGTCGCCTCTGTGCCACTGCTGTTTAAGCGTACTTGCTCCATGCTTGGCACTAGCTTGTTGATGAGCTCGGCCATTTCCAGCTCTAAACCAGTCGGTGCGCCAAATGACAAACTATTTGCCGCAGCGGCCTGCACAGCTGCAATCACCTCTGGATGCGCGTGGCCAACAATCATCGGCCCCCACGAGTTTATGTAATCGATATACTCTTTGCCATCCACATCCCACAGCTTAGAGCCCAAGCCTTTTTTAAAAAATATCGGTGTGCCACCCACGCTACGAAACGCGCGCACAGGCGAATTTACGCCACCTGGAATAAGTGCCTGAGATTTGTCGAAAAGAATTTGATTTTGCGAAGTCATGATATTGGTCAACTAATAAAGGTTAGCTAACATTTTATCAGAGTGTTCTGTTTAATGTGGGGCTCGCGCGCAATTAGCGCCAGTATGCGCATTTACAAACTAAAATACGCCACAATACTGTGCTGTATATTAGCCATACCAATCGTTGGCTATAATTGAATCTATTTTAGCAATTACACTCAAAAGAGTTAGCCATGAAAATTTTAACTCTAAAAGTTATTTGTCTTATAAACCTCGTTGGCTATGCCGCGCTAGCTGGTTGTGCTGGCTCAACAACGACTAATGCAACGGTAGCTCCAGCTGCCGCACCAGCAGCTGCTGAACAAGCCACTACTGAACCCGTTGCTAATCCCGCCACAGCCTTACCCATTCCCACTGCCACTGCCTCAATCGGCAAAGTCATGGTGTTAGATTTTCCGCTTAACGACCTGACCGACTTACCCAACCCGCCTGAAGAACTAGCGCGCATTGCTTATTTTAACGTCGCTTTTAAACAGAAACTGGTTGATGATGGCGTAGAGATTGTGCCTATCAATGACAAGATTAAAGCGATTTCGGCAACGCAATCCGCTACCTACCTATTCGATCATACCGATATTGCGGCAAGCTTGGCTGAGGATAGCGGTGCCGATTACATTCTTATAGGCGTGGCCATGAAGCCGACCTACCTGTTTGTTTACCCAAGACTTTTATTGGTGGATATTAAGACAAAGCGCAAGGCGTTTACTTCTTATGTTCAAATGGAAGGCTCTTGGCTGGAAAAAACCACCACCGCAAGTAGCGCAAAAAGTCTTGCTAACAAAGTCAGTGCTGAGCTTAAAAAATTGGCAGCGCAAGCAAACTGATGCGCCATTAGGCAATATCTACGAGGGTTGCAGAGGATGCTGTTTTGATTTAGGTTTTAACTGCTTGAAACATTTGGGTAAATTGTTGACTTGTTTTAGCAATATCTACTGCATTAAACAAGGCACTAATCACCGCAATGGCATCTGCGCCACTTTCAATTAGCTTAGCTGCATTTTCAAGTGTAATGCCGCCAATAGCGACGCAAGGTACTGCAAGATCGGTTTTGGCGCGCGTAAATAAATCTAAACCCGCTTTAGGCGCATTGGGCTTAGTACTGGAGGAGAAACAAGCGCCAAAAGCCACATAGCTTGCGCCTGCCTTTTGGGCTTGTAGTGCTAAATCAAAACGGTTATAGCAGGATGCACCTAAAATTTTACCAGAGCCTAATCTAGCCCTAACATCGGCTAAGTTGCCATCATCTACACCTAAATGTACGCCATCTGCATCTAAAGTTAAACATAGCTTTACTGAGTCGTTGATAATCAGCGGTACGTTATAGTGCCTGCACATTGCCAATAACTTGCGTGCTTGTTGGGTTTGCAGCTTGTGGTTGGCGGTTTTGTTGCGATATTGCAGCATATTGATGCCGCCTTGTAGGGCGGCTTCTACTTTTGCTAACAGCAAATCAGTATCAGCAATATCGGGCGTTATTGCATACAAGCCGTGAATAGAATAAGCCATTAATGTTGAATAGATGGCGCTTTGTCATTTGCTTGCTCATCAGCATCATCTTCGTCACGCGCCCAAAAAAAGCGATCTGGGATAAACTGCCCCATGCCTGGTCGAAAAGCGTTTTTAAGTGTTTGCCAGGTGTATTCTTGCGCTTCTTGAATTGCTTCCTCCATACTTAAACCGTGCGCTAAGCAAGCCGCGATCGCGCTAGTCAACGTGCAGCCAGAGCCATGATAGCTACCTGCCAATCGCTCCCAATGATAGGCTTTTATCAAACCGCCTGCACCCGATGCGCTGCTGCCATAAAGCGAATTGACCACGTCATTACTGCGTTCATGCGTACCAGTAATCAACACATATTCGCAGCCCATTTCCAGCAAACGCATGGCGGATTCATCCAAAGAAGTGTGCTGAATTTCATCTGCCTCATCGTAAAACGCCAAGCGGCGCGCCTCTAAGCTGTTGGGTGTAATCAGCGTAGCTTGTGGAAACAGCAAATCGCACATGGCAGCCTGCATTTCTTCATTGCTCAGCTCATCACCACGGCCAGAAGTCAAAATCGGGTCAATCAACAACGGAACGTCTGGATAATCCGCCATAATTTCGGCAATCACCGCAATATTTTCTACGCTGCCTAAAAGCCCAAGTTTAAAAGCAGAAACTTGCACATCCTCTAAAATGGCACGCGCCTGGTCATTAATCCAATCGGCATCCAGCGCCATCACAGACTCCACGCCCACCGTATCTTGCACGGTAATCGCAGTAACTACAGAAAGCGGATGGCAGCCAATACTGGCCAGTGCCAGAATATCGGCCTGCAAACCCGCGCCACCGCTAGGGTCGGTGGCGGCAAAGGTTAAAACTACTGGCGGTGTTTGTGTCATGCTTAATCTTTCCTAAATCTCTCTTGGAGCGGCTGGCGGGAATCGAACCCGTGTATCAAGCTTGGGAAGCTAGCGTTCTACCATTGAACTACAGCCGCAATCTACATATTTTGCGTAAAACAATATTTTACTTGGTTTTTAGTGGGGTGAGTATTGCTGTGCAAA
>JANLWF010000046.1:0-2863 GCA_031364385.1 Methylotenera sp. | reverse complement strand
TTGCTCGAGCGCGCCAGCTTATTGGTTAGTGATGAGAAAAACGCAGATTCTGCATGGCAAGCTGCCAATTTGTATTGTGAAGCCTCACGCTATGGCAGCGCAGAAGGCGTATATAGGCTAGGCATGTTATATGCGTTTGGGCGCGGCGTGCCAGCCAACCGCGATTATGCGGCTAATTTATTTGGCATTGCTTCTACGCATGGGCATTATGAAGCGCAAAAAATGTTGGAAACCATCGAGATTAAAACCAACGATACGCCACTTTGCGTGTTAGAGGCCGTTGCGCCAGAACGCGCGCCAGCTAATCAATACAGCAATGCTCAAAATGGTCATTATGGAGGCGCGCCAGGCATAGATGTTTATGTGGCAAGATTGCCTAAAAGCAAGCTCTGGGTGGTAGATTTGGTGGGCACGATTGCCGAATGGTATAAGGTTGATCCTAAACTAGTGCTCTCGATCATTACTGCGGAATCAAACTTTAAAGTATCTGCTAAGTCTAACGCTGATGCACATGGGTTAATGCAATTAATCCCCGCTACTGCGGAGCGTTTTAATGTGAAAAATGCTTATAACGCCTCGCAAAATATAAAAGGCGGAGTGGCTTATTTGCGTTGGCTGCTTTCATATTTTAGAGGCGACGTCACGCTGGCAGTGGCAGCCTACAATGCAGGTGAGGGCGCCGTAGACAGATACCAAGGCGTGCCACCTTACAAAGAAACCAAAAACTATGTAAAAAAAGTGATGGCTTTGTATCAAAGCGACAGACATCAATTTGATGCTGGCCTTACCAGAGCATCACCCGCGTTAAGCGCCAAACCAGTAAAAATTGGTGTAAAGAAAGTGAGACCGAAATGAAAATCTTAATTGCAGTAAGCTTAACATTAATCCTGCTTGCAGGATGTGCCAGTACTGGCCCACAGCAGAGCAAGGTAGAAAGAATTACGCCAGAACAGTTGGCTAAAATATTGCCGCCGCCAGTCGCTACTGTGACTTTGAGCGAGATTGTTGCGGATAGCAAAGCGGGAAAAACTACCAATGAAATAATCGCAAAAATCAAGACCAGCAACTCACGTTATGAGCTAACAACCGCACAGACATTGGATTTAAGCAAACAAGGTGTGGATGTGAAAGTGCTGGATTATATGCACCAAAGTAACGAGTTGGCCAAGCAAAATGCTATTGCCGATGAAATGAATAAACGCGAGCAAGAAAAGCGCAGCGCGCAAAAACAGTTACAGCGTGAGCGTGCTTTGGCGCAAAGTTACTACAACGATTATTTTGATAGCCCATTCTACAACCCTTATTACCACTACGGTTATGGTCCATATTATGGCAGCCGCTTCTTCTGGGGCAGCCATTTTTACAATCGACCAGGTTTTTATAACAGGTATCGCAGATAAGGCTATCAGCCAGTTATAATCAAGCATTCTTTCACAAGGCATTAAGAATGCGTCAATACACACAACAAATAAGTATAAAAACACAGGCGCGCAAGCTTTACGACATTACGCCGCAAGTGCTCAATTGGGCGAATGGGCTTGGTCTGAGCACTGGTTTACTCACGCTGTATATTCAACATACCTCCGCCAGTTTGTTGATTAACGAGAATTACGATTCTGATGTGCTGGTGGATATGGAAGCATTTTTTAATCGCCTAGTTCCAGATGGCGACAGCCTGTTTGTTCACACCGTAGAAGGCCCAGATGACATGCCAGCACACGTGCGCACGGCGCTGACGCAAACAAGTTTGTCGATTCCAATGATGGAAGGCAAAGCAGCACTTGGGCAGTGGCAAGGGTTATTTCTGTTCGAACACAGACACATGCATGCTACGCGGCACATTATTTTGCATGCGCTTGGTGAGTAAGTCAGGGTGAGTAGCGTGTTTGAGCAAGGTCGCCCGTTAAGCGCGCAAGAGCAATCAATTTTTAAACCTTATTTCGCACAAAATGTGTTAAATGTTGCACGCATTATTGACGGTCGCGTGCCATTTTGGCTCCGCCGCGATATGTGTGCTGTGGTGCTAGGTCATCGTATTTACTTTCGTGCAGAGGCATATCAGCCAAACACCAAGCGCGGCGCGGAGTTACTGGGGCATGAACTCACCCACGTTTCACAGTATTTACATGGCATGACCATGCCAAAATACATTTGGTCGTGCAGAAAAGGCTATATGCAAAGCCTGTATGAAATTGAAGCCTATGCAAAAGGGCGTTTAATTGCAAAGTATTTTAATGAGTTTGCACTTTAAGTATTAATAACTGCCCTAAACTTTCACACTGAGGCTAGTTTTGCTATCATTGCAGCTGTAAGTTTAGATGTAGCCATTTTTTGATGAATTTAGGAGATTTTAAGATGAAATTAAACACACTTTTAGTAGTTCCAGCACTTTTAGGTGCATTGTTATTAAGCGCATGTGGCGAAAAAACCACTGAAACAACAGATGCTGCGACAGGTGCCGCAACTGAAGCTTTAGATGCAGCAGCAGGCGCAGCAACTACGGAAGCAGCAGGCGATGCAGCGGCAGCGACAACTGAAGCTGCACCAGCCGCAGCAGATACCGCTGGTGGTGGTGGCTATGAGCCGACTGCTGAAGAGCGTATTCCAGGCGAAACTCGCCCAGTAGCCGCTCCAGTTGAAGCTGCACCAGCAGAAGCTGCACCAGTCGAAGCGGCACCAGCAAACTAATTAAAATGGTTTGTTGTAAAAAAGCGCACCTTAAGTGCGCTTTTTTTATAAGCTAAATTTAGCTAAGCAATTATTTAGCATGCGATAATTTAACGTATCACGCTCCAGCTCATGGGGTCAAAAGGCTTGCTTTGACGGCGCAATTCGTAATACAAGCCGTTACTCTCATTACCGC
>JANLWF010000384.1:0-3836 GCA_031364385.1 Methylotenera sp. | reverse complement strand
AATCAGTTGGTTGTGCAACAGGTAATTCCTAATGCGCTGCCATTTGTGATATTGGGAAAAGTATTACGCAAAGAGCCATATCTGCAGGCGGGTGATTACACGCTCAACAAAAACGTGTCACCATATCAATTACTGCTATCACTCAACCACGGCAAGGCTACCCAAGGCAGTATCACGTTTATTGAAGGCAAAACTTTCATAGAAATGCGCGCAAAATTGGCAAAAAATGATAGTGTTAAAACCACGATTGCCGAATTAACTGATGCGGAAGTGATGCGCGTTGTCGGTAAAGGTGAAAAGCATGCTGAAGGCTTGTTTTTCCCCGATACGTTTTATTTCGATAGAAATACTTCCGATATTGTGATACTGAAGCGCTCGTACCAAGGTATGCAAGTAAAGCTCGCCAAAGCTTGGGCGAATCGCGCTTCTGGCTTGCCTTACAAAAATAGTTACGAGGCGCTGATTATGGCTTCAATCGTCGAAAAAGAGACGGGCAAAGCGTCCGAGCGGCCGATGATTGCGGGAGTTTTTCTAAACCGTTTACGCATTGGTATGCGCCTACAAACTGATCCTACGGTGATTTACGGTATGGGCGACAAATACGACGGCAATATTCGTCGTAAAGATTTAACTACTGATACAATTTACAATACCTATACGCGTGATGGCCTGCCACCTACGCCAATCGCTATGCCTGGCTTGGCTTCTATCGAGGCGGCTCTACACCCCGAAAAAACCAAAGCATTGTATTTTGTGGGCAAGGGCGATGGTAGTCATGTGTTTTCTAATTCATTAGTCGAGCACAACCTTGCTGTGGCAAAATATCAGCTCAATTTAAGACGCAAAAAATAATGGCACTAAAATCCAAAAAACGCGGCAAATTTATCACGCTAGAAGGCATGGATGGTGCGGGTAAAAGCACGCATATTCCCAATATTATTGCCGCGCTTAAAACGCGTGGTGTAGAAGTGGTATCTACACGCGAACCAGGTGGAACAAGACTTGGCGAGCAATTGCGCGCTTTGTTATTGCACGATACCATGCACCCAGAAACCGAAACTTTGCTTATGTTTGCTGCACGACGAGAGCATATTGCCAACGTGATTGAACCTGCGCTTAAGCGTGGCGCTTATGTGCTTTCAGACCGATTTACCGATGCAACTTATGCTTACCAATGCGGCGCAAAGGGGGTGGCGAGCACTAAAATCAAGCAGATTGAGAAATGGGTACAAGGTAATATGCAGCCCGATATGACTTTGCTGTTTGACGTGCCAGTAGCAATTAGCATGAAAAGGCTTTCTAGCGCGCGTGAGCCAGATAAATTTGAGCGCGAAGATGCCAAGTTTTTTGAAAAATTACGCCAGGCTTATTTAACGCGCGCTAAAGAAAATCCAGCCCGTTTCCATGTGATTGATGCGAATCAAGCACTTGAAAAAGTTAAAGTTTTAGTTGAAGAAGCAATCTCAACACTATGATTTATATTTGATAAATATGTATTCATGGCAAAAAAATCAATGGCAACATATTATGCAGCAGCGTGCAAGTTTGCCGCATGCTTTATTGTTGCGCGGACGTGCAGGCACTGGCAAGTATGAGTTTGCGCTAGATTTATCAAAAACATTATTATGCAGTCAAGCAGCTAATCAAGCGTGCGGGGTTTGCCCAAGCTGCGTGTGGTTTGCAGAAGGTAATCATCCAGATTTTCGCTTAATTTCAGCAGAAGACGTTGAAAATGCTGAAGATGCACCTGTTAAGAAAAAAGCTACCAAAAAAAGCCAAATTTCTGTCACGCAAATACGTGAACTCATTGATTACTTGAGTCTTTCCAGCCACCAGGTAAATAGTAAGCGCATTATTTTAATTTCACCCGCCGAGACCTTGAATTTGGCTTCTGCCAACGCGCTGCTCAAAATGCTGGAAGAACCGCCTGCCAACACCTTGTTTTTATTAGTCACTGGCCAACCACAACGCCTGCTGGCTACCATTTTCAGCCGCTGCCAAGCGATTGATATGCCGCTACCAAGCAAAATAGAAGCGCTGGCCTGGTTAAAAACGCAAGCTGTTAAAGATGCAGAAAATGTACTGGATTACGCTGGTGGCGCCCCATTGCTGGCCTTGCAGATGTCGGAAGAGGGTGAAACTGGCATCAGTTTGGTTAAAAACTTGAGCCTTGGTGCCAAATTAGACCCGTTTGCTTGTGCCCCATTATTCTTAAGCCTTGGCATGGAGCGCGCCTTAGAAGCCATGCAAAAATGGGTGTTTGACTTGGCGGCCTATATACTCACGCAAGATACGCATTATCATGCGCAACACAGTAGTACTTTGCAAGTGCTGTGTAAAAGCGTAAACTTCAAGGCATTGTTGAGTTTTCAAGATAAATTGCTGGATGCCAAAAAAACGGCTAATCATCCACTAAGTAACGAATTGCAACTTGAGAATTTGTTGCTACAATATACGCAAATATTTAAGCATGCCAAATAAATAGCATTGTAAAAACATTAAGAAAAGAGCCTACAATTGAACATGGGAGTCACTACAGAGCAAGTTAAAGAAGCGAGTAATAAGCCTGGCGTGCTATCATTGGCCATCAAAGAAAAATCTGCACTGTACGCTGCCTATATGCCCTATATCAAAGGTGGTGGCTTATTTATCCCGACTAATAAAAACTTCAAAATTGGCGAAGAAGTTTTTATGCTGCTGAGCTTAGTGGATGACCCTCTAAAGCTTAAAGTAGTGGGTAAAGTGATTTGGGTGACGCCAGTTGCGCAAGCTACCCGCCCGCAAGGTATTGGTGTGCAATTTAGCGATAAAGATGGCGGTACAGAAGTTCGAAACAAAATCGAAGCGATTTTAGGCGGCGCTTTAAAAGCTAATCGTCCTACCCATACCATGTAATACATGGCACATAATGTAAAAAAAGTGCCTATAAAACAGTGCTTTTCAGGCCATAATCCAAATGTTAGTCGATTCACATTGTCATCTAAATTTTTCTGAATTTACTGAAAATATCCTCGCCGTAAGACAGCTGATGCAAGATTCGCAGGTTGGTCACGCGCTATGCGTTTCTGTTACCTTAGATAAATTCCCCGAAGTGCTAAACCTTGCAGAACAATATGATAACTTTTACGCCTCAGTCGGCGTGCATCCTGATTACGAAGGTATAGAAGAACCTAGTGTAGAAACGCTTGTCAGTCTGGCACAGCATCCAAAAATCGTGGCGATTGGCGAAACAGGTTTGGACTATTTTCGCCTGACTGGTAACTTGGAATGGCAGCGTGAGCGCTTTCGCACACATATTCGTGCTGCTATTTTAGCAGGGAAACCGCTGATTATCCACACCAGAAGCGCCGCCGAAGACACTTTGCGCATTATGCAGGAAGAGGGTGCAAATCAAGTGGGCGGGGTGATGCACTGCTTTACCGAAAGCCTGGAAGTGGCACTGGCAGCAATTGCTATGGGTTTTTATATCTCGTTTTCTGGCATCGTCACCTTTAAAAACGCCACGCAAATTAAAGAAGTAGCCCTTGCGATTCCACTCGATAAAATGCTGGTCGAGACTGATTCGCCCTACCTTGCGCCAGTGCCATTTCGCGGCAAAACCAATCAGCCCGCTTATGTGAAATATGTGGCACAAGAAATCGCCAATCTGCGCGGAATCAGCTTAGATGCTGTGATGCAAGCGACTACCGAAAATTTTTTCACGCTATTTAAACACGCGAAAGTAGTCAATTAAACATGCAACTCACCATGCTAGGCGTAGGTTCTAGTGCAGGCACGCCCGTTGTTGGTTGCAGTTGTAGTACGTGTTTATCTAGCGATTCGCGCAATAAGCGCAC
>JANLWF010000353.1:0-3009 GCA_031364385.1 Methylotenera sp. | reverse complement strand
ATCATGCGGCCATCGTCGGGGTTGATGGCAAACTGCACGTTAGAGCCGCCTGTTTCTACGCCAACTTCGCGCAACACGGCTAAACTCGCGTTACGCATGATTTGATATTCTTTATCCGTCAGCGTTTGTGCGGGCGCCACGGTAATGCTATCGCCTGTGTGCACGCCCATTGGGTCGAGGTTTTCAATCGAGCAAATGATAATGCAGTTGTCCGCTTTGTCGCGCACCACTTCCATCTCGTACTCTTTCCAGCCGAGCATGGACTCTTCAATTAACAATTCTTTGGTCGGCGATGCGTCTAAACCGCGCTCGCAAATTTCTACAAATTCTTCACGATTATAGGCAATGCCGCCACCGCTACCGCCCATGGTGAACGAAGGGCGAATAATGGCGGGGTAGCCAATGCTGCCCTGCACTTGCAAGGCTTCTTCCATGCTGTGCGCGATGCTAGAGCGTGCCGAACCCAAGCCAATTTTGGTCATGGCTTCTTTAAATTTTTGGCGGTCTTCGGCTTTGTCGATAGCTTCTTTGCTCGCGCCAATCAACTCGACGTTATATTTAGCTAAAACGCCGTGTTTATCTAAATCGAGCGCGCAATTTAAAGCCGTCTGCCCGCCCATGGTAGGCAATAGCGCATCAGGGCGCTCTTTGGCGATGATTTTTTCGACCACTTTCCAAGTAATCGGCTCAATATACGTCGCATCCGCCATCTCTGGGTCGGTCATAATCGTGGCGGGATTGGAGTTCACCAAAATCACGCGGTAACCCTCTTCACGCAAGGCTTTACAAGCCTGTGCGCCCGAGTAATCAAATTCGCAAGCTTGACCGATGACGATAGGGCCTGCGCCGATGATGAGGATAGATTTAATGTCTGTACGTTTTGCCATAATTTTTAGTCGAGAGTATAGAGTTTAGAATCGAGAGTCAGAACTGGCGCTCTTTACTCTTTACTCTCGACTCTCGGCTTCACTTCCATTAATTCAATAAATTGATCAAACAAATAACTCATTTCAGTCGGGCCTGGGCTGGCCTCTGGGTGGCCTTGGAAGCTGAACGCGGGCTTGTCTGTGCGCGCAATGCCTTGTAGGCTGCCATCGAATAAGGAAATGTGGGTGATTTTTACGTTTGCGGGTAGCGTATTTTGGTCTGCTGCAAAGCCGTGATTTTGACTGGTGATATACACGCGCTTGGTTCCCACATCTTGCACGGGATGATTGGCGCCGTGATGACCAAATTTCATTTTCATGGTTTTTGCGCCACTGGCCAACGCCAACAATTGATGGCCTAAGCAAATGCCGAAAGTGGGAATACCGCTATCCACCAGCGTTTTAATGGCTTTAATAGCGTAATCACAAGGTTCTGGATCGCCTGGGCCGTTAGATAAAAAGATGCCGTCTGGCTTATATTTTAGGGCTTCTTCTGCCGTGGCTTGTGCAGGCAATACGGTAACTTTGCAACCGCGTGAAACTAACCTTCTGAGAATATTGCGTTTTACGCCGTAATCAAAGGCAACGACGTGAAATTTTGCGTCAGGCGCTTTTGTGTAACCCTTGCTAAGCGCCCATTCGCCATCGTCAAATTCATACGCGGTTTTGCAGCTCACCACTTTAGCTAAATCCATGCCCGCCAAGCCTGGAAAGGCCTTTGCGAGTTTAAGCGCCTCGGCTTCATCTACGCTTCCAGCCATAATGCAACCTGCTTGTGCGCCTTTTTCGCGCAAAATTCGAGTGAGTTTGCGTGTGTCAATATCAGCAATGGCGACGATATTATTCAAGACCAAGTATTCAGATAAAGTTTGATTGCTACGGAAATTGCTCTTTAACAATGGCAGATCGCGAATAATTAAGCCCGCTGCAAAAACCTTAGCCGACTCCACATCCTCAACGTTAGTGCCTGTATTGCCGATGTGCGGGTAGGTGAGCGTAACGATTTGTTCGGTATAGGAGGGATCGGTGAGGATTTCTTGGTAGCCTGTCATGGCGGTATTAAACACCACCTCGCCCACTGTGTGGCCTAAAGCGCCAATTGCAATGCCATGAAAAACAGTTCCATCTGCTAAAACTAATACCGCTGGAATTGTTTTTGACACCTTGAATCTCCTATATTTATCGCGACGCGCTATCTATTATTAATCGAATAGTAGATACGCAAAACGGGAGGAGCTTTTGGACTCTTCCCGTTTCAGAATTGCCGAATTATAGCGGAATTTAGACTAAGTTTCAAGCTGGGTTTTTAGATTTAACAGTTGCCTATTGTGTCTATTTCTTAACAAAATTTGTGCCAAAATCGCGCCAATCAGCGCTAAAAACATATCCCACTGCGTATCCCATACATCGCCTTGTGTGCCTAAAAATGCGTCTGCGCTCTCGCCAGAAGCCACTGCTACCCACCATTCGATAAACTCATAGCAGGCGCTAATAGCCAAACTTATGCAACACACTATAAAGAATAGCCATGCGCCAGTTTTAATGACATTGTTTCTGATTAAAATTTCACGCGCAATCATGGCGGGCACAAAGCCCTGCGCAAAATGGCCCACGCGATCATAGTAATTTCTGCTTAAATCGAACGTGTCTCTAAGCCAATTAAACACTGGCACTTCAGCGTAAGTGTAATGCCCACCGACCATAAGAATAATGGCGTGCAGCAAAACTAAAAGGTAAGAAAGATTGGTAAATGGGAATTTTTTATAGGTACAAACAAGGATTGGCAAAGCAATAATGACAGGGAAAACTTCTAAAAACCAAGTGAAATAATCGTACGGATGAATAGCCGACCAGATGAAAGCTAAAGCTAATACCGATAACAAAAAATAAAAGTGAATTTTTTGCTTTTGCACCATTTAAATCACTTCAAACCTAGTACATCTCGCATATCAAATAAGCCAGTTTTTTTGTTTGCTAAAAACTTGGCGGCGCGCAACGCTCCCAGTGCAAAAGTCCCACGGCTACTAGCTTTGTGCGTAATTTCCACGCGCTCGCCTATACCCGCAAATATCACGGTATGATC
>JANLWF010000313.1:0-4928 GCA_031364385.1 Methylotenera sp. | reverse complement strand
CAACTGTTAAGCCGCCTTGCGGTTGGTCTGGGTCCCAAATCGGCATTTGCGCTAGCGGAATGCCCATTTTGTGACCAGACCATCTACCAAGATTTTGATCAGGGAAAAACAATACTTTCTCGCGCTGTTCAAAGCTCCAATTCAAAATTTTGGGCGCGTTGGTGCTGGTACACACAATACCTCCATGTTCGCCGCAAAAGGCTTTCAAGTCGGCGGCGGAGTTAATGTAAGTGACTGGCGTAATTGTCTCGTCAAAATTGAGCACTTTGTTCAGTTCACGGTAGCTGCGCTCAACTTTGGCTAAGTTGGCCATATCGGCCATAGAACAGCCAGCAGCCAAGTCTGGCAACACCACTATCTGGTCAGGACGGCTTAAAATATCAGCCACTTCGGCCATAAAATGCACGCCTAAAAACACGATAAACTCAGCGTCTAAATCTTCGCAATATTTTGAAAGCTTTAGCGAATCACCCGTGAAATCAGCATGACGATATACGGCTTCATTTTGGTAATGGTGGCCTAAAATAACCAAGCGCTTGCCTAATTTATTGCGCGCAGCAATGATGCGGCGCTGACAATCAGCATCGTCAGCAGCTTGGTATTTCTCAAATTTAATGGTTGCTGTTTGCATAATGTGTATTTTATAACTTTGCTGACTATAAAGCGAATGGCTATAAGGCCATTCCGTGCATTTCACCAAGTCTTTTTAGCGCATCAACATTGGTCCAAGAAAAAACACGTGTTGCAGCCTCGCGCCAATCTACCCATTCATAGCGCACATGCTCATCTAGGGCTAGTTTGATTGGTAATGCTGACGGAAGTTCAAGACCAAATAAATGCTCGGTGTTTTCTATTACGCCTGGTGCGTAACGATAGCGCCAATGCGGGTAAATTTCATACACGTTTGAGGCCTGCCAATCTTGCAAATTGTACTTGGTGGCATCTAAGCCAGTTTCTTCAAACACTTCACGAATAGAAGCTTGCAGCGGCGTTTCATCACCTTCAATACTACCCGTAACAGATTGCCAAAAGCCCGCTTTATCGGCACGCTCCATGATTAACACATGCAAATCAGGCGTGTGAATCAGCACTAGCGCTGAAATTGGCGTTTTGAACATTAATTTTATGTTGTTTTTTGTGCAGAAGTTAAATTTTTTGGCAATTGAAATACCACGCTTTCTACCACGCCGTGCAGTTCTTGCACCTCATTCGCACCAAAAGCTTGTAATTTTGAAATCACATCTTTCACTAAAATTTCGGGCGCAGATGCGCCTGCAGATACGCCAATTTTCTTTTTACCAATCAACCATTCAGCCTTTAAATGGCTTGCGTTATCCACCATGTGAGCTTCAACGCCTTGATTTTGGGCAACCTCTCGCAGTCTGTTGGAGTTCGAGCTGTTAGGTGAGCCAACAATAATCACTAAATCGCAATCCTTCGCCATAATTTTGACCGCATCTTGGCGGTTTTGCGTGGCATAGCAAATATCGTCGCTTTTTGGGGCATGAATACTGGGAAATCTTATTTGCAGCGCATTAATCACCAAAGCTGCATCATCCATCGAAAGCGTGGTTTGTGTTACAAACGCCAGTTTCTCAGCATCTTTAATGTTTAACTTTTTAACATCTTCGGGCGTTTCTACCAAATACATACCTTCTTTACTCTGCCCCATCGTTCCTTCAACCTCAGGGTGACCTTTATGGCCTATCATCACAATCTCCATGCCCGCTTTACGCATTTTGGCGACTTCGATATGTACTTTGGTGACTAATGGACAAGTTGCGTCAAAGGCCGTTAAACCGCGGATTTCCGCCTCTATACGCACCGCTTTTGAAACGCCGTGCGCGCTGAAAATCACCGTGCTCCCAGTAGGGATTTCATCGAGTTCATGCACAAAAATCGCGCCTTTGGCACGCAGTTCATCCACCACAAATTTATTGTGCACCACCTCGTTACGCACATAAATGGGTGCGCCAAATTTTTCTAAGGCTTGCTCCACAATAATAATGGCGCGATCAACCCCTGCGCAAAACCCGCGCGGGTTGGCTAAAACTATATTGGCTGTTATATCGGTTTGTTGGTTCATATTCAAACTGCTATCGTGTATTTATTAAAACTCTTGTGTTTATTAAAGCGCATGTATTTATTAAAGCTATAAGTCCATCAGGTATAATCGCATCAATTTTCAATTAGCTAAGTTTATGAAAAATACCGCAACCTTACTCATTACCTGCCCCGATAACAAAGGCATCGTGGCGGCGATTGCTGAATTTTTATATCAGCATAATGCCAATATTTTACACGCAGACCAGCATCAAGATGCAGAAAATAATCTGTTTTTAATGCGTGTAGAATGGGATGTAGCAGGTTTTAATTTAGATGAAGCCAGCTTTGATGCGGCTTTTGCGCCAATTGCCACTAAATTTAGTATGGTTTGGCAATTAAAACTCTCACAACATAAAACGCGTGTGGCGATTATGGTTTCGCAATACGATCATTGTTTGGCGGATTTGTTGCATCGTTTTAAAAGTGGCGAGCTGGCATGTGAAATACCCTTAGTCATAAGCAACCATCGCAATACCGAGGCGCTTACCAAGTTTTATGGCATCGATTTTCACCACATTGAGGTGAATAAAGACAATAAAGCGCAGGCCGAGGCCGCTCAGTTTAAATTGTTCGATAAGTACAACATTGATTTAATCGTGTTGGCGCGCTATATGCAGATTTTATCACCCGATTTTGTAGCGCGTTACCCACAACGCATTATTAATATTCACCATTCGTTTCTGCCCGCCTTTATTGGCGCAAAGCCATATCATCGCGCATTTGAGCGTGGCGTGAAACTGATAGGTGCAACTAGCCATTACGTGACAGAAGTGTTGGACGAAGGCCCGATTATCGAGCAGAGTATTGAGAGAATCTCGCATCGCGATCAGGTGGAAGATCTGATTCAAAAAGGTCGTGATTTGGAGCGCTCGGTGTTAGCTAAAGCCGTACGCTGGCATATTGAAAACCGTATTTTGCTTTATGCCAATAAAACGGTGATTTTTGATTAGCTTGTAACCATTAAAAAAGCGAGGCATAGCCTCGCTTTTTTAATTAAAACTTCTTATTCCTCAGCGGGTGCATCAATAGCGGGTGGCGCTGGTTCATCCACTGGTGCAATTTCTGGAAGTGACTCATCAGCAAACACAACTGTCACGTTTAAGGCCGTAATAGCGAGCAATATAGCAAATAAACTTTTCATTTCTTCCCCTAAGATAATTTTAAATATAAATATAAAAAACAACACGGAGACGTTAATCTACACTCACTTCTCAGCGTGTGCAATATAAATAATTAAGTTAAGTCTAAGCATTTTTCTAATGCAAACAGGTCTGCAATTTTTTCGCGCTGGCGAATGACATAAGCCTTGTCACCATCCACCATGATTTCCGCCGCCCGCCCGCGTGTATTGTAGTTGCTGGCCATGCTCATGCCATACGCGCCTGCGGATTTTATGGCGAGTAAATCACCTTCTTGCAGGTTTAATTTTCTATCGTGACCCAAAAAATCGCCCGTCTCACACACAGGGCCAACAACCTCGTATGTGCTCAATTCGCCTGCACGCGGCATAAGCGCGACGATGTCATGGTACGCGTCATACAAAGCAGGGCGCATCAGATCGTTCATGGCGGCATCGACAATGGCGAAATTTTTAGCTTCACCCATTTTTAAATATTCAACTTTAGTCAGCAATACGCCTGCATTGCCCACCAATGCTCGACCTGGCTCAAACAGTAGTTTTACATTGCGGTTTGTGAGTTTGGCCAAAATCGCTTTGGCATAAGTTTTAAAGTCGGGCGGCGTTTCATCCGCATAAGTAATACCAATACCGCCACCGACGTCGATGTGGCTAATATGAATGCCTTTGGCCTCAAGCGCATCTACCAAGCCTAAAATTAAATCCAGCGCCTCAATAAATGGTGCTAATTCGGTAATTTGCGATCCGATATGGCAATCTACGCCATGCACGGCGATATTAGGCATCGCAGCGGCGGCCTCGTAAACCGCAATCGCCTCCTCAAACGCCACACCAAACTTATTATTTTTTAAACCAGTTGAAATATAAGGATGGGTTTTAGCATCCACATTGGGGTTCACGCGCAGCGATACAGGCGCGATTTTACCCATGCTTTTTGCTACTTGGTTCAAGCGTTTTAGCTCGCTTGAAGATTCTACATTAAAGCAAAAAATACCCGCGTTTAAAGCTGCGTGCATCTCATCTGTGGTTTTACCCACGCCAGAAAATACAATCTTTTGCGCGTCACCGCCAGCAGCCAATACGCGCGCTAGCTCGCCGCCAGACACAATATCAAAGCCCGCACCTAGCTTAGCGAATAGATTCAAAATGGCGATGTTTGGGTTAGCTTTTACTGCAAAACAAATGAGATGATTCGTATCAAGCAAACCCGCTTGAAAGCTTTTAAAAGCATCAGTAAGTGCAGCTTTAGAGTACACATAACATGGTGTATTAAATTCGGCCGCTATGCGCTCAAGTGCAATATTTTCGGCGTGCAGGTCGCCATTTTTTAAAGTAAATTGATTCACGATTGATAAAATTTCTTTAGTATGTTTTTGCGGGTACAGGCGCTTCAGGTGAGACCTTGGGAGCTTCTGGTGCACTTTCTTTTTGTGGATAGCGTTGCTCAGGAATATACAATGGCCCTTTTGTGCCGCAACCAGCTAAAATGGACAATGCAAAGCACAACAATGCAATAAGTATATTTTGTTTAGGCATCACAATCTCGCAATAAATTTTGTTATTTATATTTTATCATTTAAAAGTGCAGAAGGCAGAATACAAGGTTTTTTAACCGCTTATTCTGCAAAATTATCCGAATATCGGATACTACTAGACAAGGTTAGTTTGGCTTTGGCATGATGTA
>JANLWF010000289.1:0-2236 GCA_031364385.1 Methylotenera sp. | reverse complement strand
GGCATCTAACTCTTCTTTATTACGCCAAGCGGTGCCGTATACACGCTGTAGCATCTCGTTATTGCTGTCACCACGCCAATAAGCACCCGCCAACTTCATCAGTTTGAACGCTTTGAGTTTGCCTGTATTCGGCACATGTGGGCCGCGACACAAGTCAGTAAAACCGCCTTCGGAATACAGTGAGACATCTTCAGTGGCAGGAATCGACGCTATAATCTCTGCCTTGTAATGCTCGTTAATGCTTTTGAAATAAGCTACCGCCTCATCGCGTGGCAATACCTTGCGTGTTACTGGTTCGTCTTTTTTAGCCAGTTCCACCATTTTCTTTTCAATCGCGATTAAATCGTCTGGCGTAAAAGCTCTTTTATAAGAAAAATCATAGTAAAAGCCATTTTCTATCACGGGGCCAATCGTCACTTGGCAATCGGGGAAAAGTTCTTTCACCGCGTAAGCCAACAAATGCGCGGTAGAGTGACGAATAATCTCTAGGCCAACGTCGCTTTTATCAGTAATAATCGCTAAATCGCTATCGGACTCTATAATAAAACTGGTATCAACAAGTTTTGACTCTTTATTTTCAAGCGTAACCTTGCCAGCAAGCGCCGCCTTTGCTAGGCCTGCGCCAATATTCATAGCAACTTCGGCTACGCTAACGGGCGCATCAAAGCTGCGTGTAGAGCCATCTGGTAAGCGAATTACGGGCATGTAATTATCCGTTTAAAGTTTTATTGGTAGGCAGTACCAGATTCGAACTGGTGACCTCTTGGATGTCGACCAAGCGCTCTAACCAACTGAGCTAACCGCCTATATTGCGCAACGTTTGCGAAGGCTGAATTCTAGCTGATTAGGTGCTTGCGCGCAAACCTTAAGCGCAAACAAAGCTTTTGAATTTAGCCTGCTATACTGCCTGCATAAGTCATGCAAAAACTACAATCCCAGCTATCAAACATTATCGATGACTTAAGCGAAAATGGTTACGCAATTTGTGAGGGATTTTTGCCCGCACTTATCATTCAAGCATTGGCTGATAAAGCTGAAAAACGGTTTATTGATGGCGAAATGTTGGCTGCAAAAACAGGTAAAGCCACAAATGTGCAACAGGCAACTTATCGCAACGATAGTATTTATTGGCTTGATGAAGAAAGCCTGAATATAAACACGCAAGCTTATTTTACGCAAATGAATGCATTAAAAACTGCGCTTAATCAAAGCTTGTTTATGAATTTGTATGATATAGAAACGCATTTGGCGGTGTACCCGATTGGTGGCGTTTACTTAAAACATTTGGATCAGTTTGTGCAAAAAAATGCTGTACCAAAGCAAGCGCGCCAGTTAAGTAGCGTATTGTATCTAAATGATAACTGGCAGGCGCATGAAGGCGGTGAGTTGCGACTTTACATAAATGGTGCAGGCAAAGATAACGCCAATAACTACATAGATATACTGCCTATTGCGGGACGATTAGTACTATTTTTATCGGCTGATTTTTGGCACGAGGTATTGCCAGCAACGCGCAATAGAATAAGCCTGACAGGCTGGTTTAGAACGCGCTAATTAGTTTGCAAGTAGCCGCTGATAAAGGCTAGCGCTGGCATAGCCATCTTGCGGCAATTTTTGTGTGGCTTGATATTGGCGAATGGCTGCTTGTGTTTGCAAACCAGGAAAGCCATCTGGCGCGCCGCAATCAAAACCTAACTCGTTTAACTTACCTTGTAACGCCCACATTTGGTTAAAAGTCAGCGCTTCATTTTCAGCCTCTGCACCAGCTATAATGGGCTTATCAGCCACAAATTGATTAGCCAAGTACGCAACTGATAATGCGTAATTAACCGAACGATTCCAGTCCATAATCACATCAAAGTTGCTAAACACCATAAAAGCTGGCCCTGTATAGCCCTGCGGCAACAAAATTGCAGCATTATCTAGTGTTGGCGGTAGATCGTTATGCATATCTCGCACGCCCAATTGCGCCCATCTTTCTGCACTTTTTCTATTGTTTAGCTGCGCCAAACTATAATCAAAATCTGCTGGCAGTTTCACTTCTAACATCGCAATCTCACCCTTTTGCCAACCTGCTTTATTCAGATAATTGGCGGCCGAGGCAAACGAATCTGGCAGCGAAGACCAAATGTTAATGCGACCATCACTGTCAGCATCCACGCCATGTTTCAGCATGGTGGATGGCATAAATTGCATATTGCCCATCGCGCCCGCCCACGAACCGCGCATACCCGCT
>JANLWF010000354.1:0-1552 GCA_031364385.1 Methylotenera sp. | reverse complement strand
GACATATCGGCTACCAGCGGAACGCTTCCAACCTCTGGCGTCCAAAAAATCTCTACGCCGCCAATAGTTTCATTTGAGCAGTAATGCACATAAGCCGCATCTGGATTAAGTTTCCATTGATCTTGGGTGGGTGCATAACTGAAGTTTTTATCTGCAGATGTTGCGACTACGTTCACTTCGCAATATTTTTTAGCCTCAGCAATGGCTTTTTTTGACCACTCGCCTGTATTCAGGTAATCGGCTGATTTTTTGCCACGTAGTAAGTTAATCGGGATATTTGAAAACTGAGTCGAAGCACCACCTTGCAAAAACAACACTTTATAATTGTCAGGAATGCCCATCAACTCGCGCAAATCAGCCTCAGCCTCAGCTGCAATGCTCATAAATTCTTTGCCGCGATGGCTCATTTCCATCACCGACATACCTGAACCATGCCAATCTAGCATCTCGGCTTGCGCTTGTTGTAACACTTCTTTTGGCAATACCGCTGGCCCTGCAGAAAAATTGTAAATCGTTGTCATTGCTTACTTTTCCTTAAAAATAAATTATCAAAAGTTATCCTTCAGCTTCATCGTCGTCGGTTTCAACGATTTTCTCTAAACCTGAGAGTTTTTCGCCTTCACCTAGGTTAATAAGCGTCACGCCTTGTGTGGCGCGGCCTAGCTCGCGGATTTCTTTCACACGGGTGCGAATGAGCACACCGCCTGTGGTGATGAGCATAATTTCGTCGTCTTCATTCACTAATTTTGCCGCAACCACTAAACCGTTACGCTCGCTTACCGCGATGGCTTTAACACCTTGCGTACCACGTCCAGAATGGCGGAAATCGGCCAATACCGTTCGTTTGCCATAGCCATTTTCCGTAGCCACCAACACCGTTTGCTGGTCATTATCGGCAATCAGCAATGACAATACTTGCTGCTTGGAGGCCAATTTCATGCCGCGCACACCGCGTGTGGCACGACCCATTGGGCGTACATCATTTTCAGTAAACCAGACGGCTTTACCGCCATTGGAAACCAGTACAATATCATTTGCGCCATTGGTCACTTCTGCGCCAATTAGGTAATCATCATCATCTAAATTAATGGCGATAATGCCCGATTTACGCGGGTTGGCAAATTCAGTTAAGGCGGTTTTTTTCACTGTGCCTTGCGCAGTTGCCATAAAGATAAAGTGGTTTTCGTCGAACTCTTTTACCGCTAAAATCGCGTTAATTTTCTCACCTTCTTCTAGTGGAAACAGATTAACAATCGGCTTGCCACGCCCGATTCTACTGCCTTGTGGCACTTCATAAACCTTAAGCCAATACACACGACCACGGCTTGAGAAACATAAAATGTAATCGTGCGTATTGGCCACGAACATTTTGTCGATAAAGTCATCTTCTTTAGTCGGCGCAGCAGTTTTTCCACGGCCACCGCGACGTTGCGCACGATACTCATCAAGCGGTTGCGATTTCACATAACCCGTATGCGATAGCGTAACCACCACATCTTGCGGCGTGATTAAATCTTCTAGGGATAAATCTTGTGCGTTTGCCACAATCTCG
>JANLWF010000258.1:0-3614 GCA_031364385.1 Methylotenera sp. | reverse complement strand
GCAGCGGCTTTAGCTTTAGCGGCGGCGGCTTTTTCAGCATCTTTTGCTTTAGCGGCTAATGCGGCTTCTGGGCCTTTTGCGTGTGTTTTTACTAAACGCGCCACAGTGTCTGACATTTGCGCGCCGTTACCAGTCCAATGCGTAACACGCGTTTCATCAATACGCAGACCTTCTGCGCCTGCTTTGGCGGATGGGTTATAAAAGCCCACGCGCTCAATAAAGCGACCATCGCGACGATTGCGCGAATCAGCCACTACAACATTGTAAAATGGGTTCTTTTTAGAGCCACCGCGTGATAAACGAATAACGACCATAATCTTGTTCTCTATAAACTCTGACAGAAAGGCGCGGATTATACGCCAAAAATAGGCAACGCCGCAAGCAGTAAAATCAAGTTTAGCTTACTTTAAGCGGCGTAACGCGTTGGGTCGCTAATGCCGGCCTTTGCAAAGCCTTCGCGGCGCAAGCGGCACGAATCACATTTGCCACAAGCATGCCCTTGTGAGTCAGCCTGATAACACGAAACCGTCATGGTATAGTCCACGTCCAGCTTGCCTCCTAGGGCAATGATTTGCGCTTTTGTCATGTCGATTAAGGGCGCATGTACGGTAATTTTTTGGCCTTCTACCGCGCTTTTGGTGGCTAAATTGGCCATTTGTTGAAACGCTGCGACATACTCACCGCGACAATCGGGATAGCCCGAATAATCGAGCGCGTTAACGCCAATAAAAATATCTTGCGCGCCTAACACCTCTGCCCACGCCAAGCTCAAGGACAGCATAATGGTATTGCGTGCAGGCACATAAGTCACAGGAATGCCAGCAGGGATAGGGTTAACGCCGCTTTCAGGCACATCGATATTATAATCAGTCAGCGCAGAACCGCCAAACAAACTTAAATCAAGTTGCACGGTTTTATGCTGTTTTGCCCCCAGGCTAGACGCTATGTTCTGCGCGGCTTGCAACTCAGCAATATGGCGCTGGTGATAATCTAAACTTAAGCAATAGCAATCAAAACCTTGTGATTTTGCAATTGCCAAGCAAGTGGCGGAATCTAATCCGCCCGAAAGTAAAACAACGGCTTTTTTCATACGCCTTGCTTTTCGCCCCAAAGTATTTTGTGCAATTGCACTTGCATACGCACAGGCAGTTTATCTGCCAAAATCCAACCTGCAAGCGTTTCTGCGTTTAAATCATGATAGCTAGGTGAAAATAAAATCGGGCATTTTTCGCTGATTTTTAACTCGGTAATTTTGACTTTTGCCCAGTCGTAATCATCACGGTTGCACAGCACAAATTTGATTTCGTCTTTGGTTTTTATATGATTAACGTTGCTCCAGAGCATATTTTTTTCTTCATTCGAGCCTGGCGTTTTAATGTCCAAAATAATCGAAACTCTAGCATCCACAGACGCAATATCCATCGCACCGCCAGTTTCCAGTGATACGCTGTAATCTTCATCACATAAGGCTTGCAGCAGCAAATAGCATTCTTTTTGCGCCAGTGGCTCGCCGCCTGTCACTGTCACATACTGCGTGCCGAATTCAGCTACTTTCGCCAAAATTTCGGCAATTTGCATATTGCCGCCGCCACTAAACGCGTATTCAGTATCACAATAAGTGCAGCGCATAGGGCAGCCCGTAAGGCGCACAAACACTGTGGGCAAGCCTATGCGTGAGGTTTCGCCTTGGAGTGAATGGAAAATTTCGTAGATTTTCAGTGACATAAATTAAGCAACATAAGTAAAGAATAAAAAACGCCAACTGCGTAAGTTGGCGCTATTTTACCGCGAATGTGGCTTGATAATTAAGGTTTTATTGGCTTATGTCCCATGGCCGCTACCTGATTGCTTCTAGCGCTCTTAAGCGTTTTTGCGCGCTTGGCGTGACCATAGCGTCAGGATGCTTGTCAATTAAGCTACGCAAAGTTTTTTTAGCGTTGTTGACCTGCCCAAGCTGAATTTGGCTGTTGGCCATATTAAACATAGCATCTGGCACTTTTGGGCTTTCTGGATGTAAATCGAGCACTTTTTGCTGGGTGGCAATGGCTGATTTATAGTTTTTTAAACCAAACTGGCTGTAACCCATGCCATACAAGGCTTCTGGCGCGAGCTTGCTGGTTGGATACTCTTTTAAAAAACTATCAAACGCCACAAACGCCTCTTTGTGCTTGGCAGATTGACTTAAAGCATTGGCATCGGCTAGCGCTTTCACATCTTTTTCTTCTGCGGCTGGTTGCGCGGCAGGGCTAGCAGGGGCGGCGTTTGCAGGCGTTGGCGCTGGGCCGCTTTCGATACGACGCAAGCGTGTATCAGTATCAGTATATAAATCTTTTTGGCGCGTTTGCGTGGCATCTAAATTGTGTTGTGCCACTTCTAAATCGCCTTTCAAATTGGCCACATCTTGCTTAAGTGCCTCAATTTGGTTTTGCATATCGGCCAAACCACCGCCTTGCACGATGGCCTCAATCGCAGCAACGCGCTTTTTAAGATCGGCAATTGCCGCCAAAGTGGCATCATGGTTGGCTTGCTGCTTAAGCTCTAGCTCTACAATCTTTTTGCGCGCTTCCTTGTCGTCAAACAGCGCGGCGTGAGCCGCATTGAAAGAAGCGCTTAACGCAAAAAGACTTAAGCCAACAAATACTATTTTTTTTATTGCTAGCATTTAATTAATCGCCTGTGTGAACAATATCGGCGCGACGGTCTTTATCGCAAGCATCACCGCTACAATTTTGCGTGGCTTTTTCTTCACCGTAACTCACGGTTTCAATTTGGTTATCTTGCACTCCCAACAAATTAAGCGCTTTTTTAACCGCAACTGAGCGGCGTTGACCCAGCGATAAGTTGTACTCGCGCGTGCCTCGCTCATCCGTATTGCCTTGTATCACCATTTTGGCATCTGGGTGCGCTAACATATATTTGGCGTGCGCTTCAACCAGCGGGCGATATTCTGATTTGACTGCATCGCTATCAAAATCAAAGTAGATATTACGTTTTGAAAGGATATTGCTTGGATCTTTAAGTGGGTTGTTGCCAGCGTTATTGGCGGTGCTATCAATCACCACTTCTTTCACTGCGCCAGTATCTGCGCCAGAATCAGCTTGAGTGGCAGCGGGCGGCGCAGGGCTCTTATCTTCAACTTTTGCGGGCGCAATTGGTGTGCTCTTACAAGCCACCAAAAATATTGAAGTCACTGCAATCGCGATTAGTTTGGCACTTAGACTTAATTGTAAATTCATTGCTTTCTCCTGTTATCCCCACTATTGGGTTAATTAATACGAAATTTTTTGCTTGTTTTATAGCCCTAAAGCTTAATTGGCTAGCGGACCCCATGCTGGCTCACGCACATCGCCGCCTGTTGCATCGTTTAAGCGTTGGCGCACTTTTCCATCAGAGGAAACCGCAGCTAATGCCCCACGTCCGCGCACTTTGGTTGCGTATAAAATCACACGACCGTTGGGCGCAAAGCTAGGCGATTCATCTTGCGAGCCCTCAGACAATAACTGCACTTGTCCGCTGGCTAAATCTTGCATGGCGACTCTAAATTTGCCACCATCATTACGAATATACGCCAAACTTTTACCGTCGGGTGAAAAACGTGGCGAAACATTATAGTT
>JANLWF010000178.1:0-7498 GCA_031364385.1 Methylotenera sp. | reverse complement strand
TGACTAAAAACATGCAGCAGATTCAGGAAATTACTTCGCAAACCACACAGGGTACTAAATTAACGGCTGAATCTGTGGGTCAACTAACAAAACTTGCTGAAGAGCTTCGCGATTCAGTAGCTGGTTTTAAATTGGCTTAAGATGCTGGCTTAAATTTTGCGCCTTGAATTGTTGAATATTGTTGGAGTGCTATTAGGTGACTGAAAATTTTGATAGCGGTTCTTTAACGTGGGTTAAAGACCAGATAGATCAATTACTTAACTCTGTATTAGCCAACGTTAATACAGTGCAAGGTAATATGGATGATACGTCGCCAATGCGCCTTTCGCAAACCAGCTTGTATCAAGCCAGTGGCGCACTTGATATGGTAGGTTTAGAGGGCTGTAAACGTTTTTGTAGTGAGCTGGAAAAACTAGCAGGTAAGTTAGAGAAAAAAACCATTCATGCTTCGCCAGAAATTATTCAGGCGTTTTCAGATGCAGTCACTAGGCTGCTATCTTATCTGCAAGAGCTGATGAATGGCTCGCCAGATATACCTTTGCGCTTATTTTCAGTATTAAATCCTATTGTGATGGCGCAAGGCGAAACCTTGGAGGAAAGCGAACTTTTCTTCCCAGATACAAGCAGTAGTGCACCTAAGAGCCTTCCTAATAAAGAGCTAGCAGAAGCAGGCTATGTCGCCTATATTGTTGAGCAACGAGCCGCTTATCAAAGATCATTACTCAATTGGCTGCAAACTAAGCAAAATAGCGCCGTTGAGGCAATGACTATTGCTGTGAGCAACGTGAGTCAGGCGCAACAAAAAAACAGCAACAAAACCTTGTGGTGGGCGGCCAGCGCGTTTACGGAATCGCTAGAGCAAAAAGAAATTGCCGAGAACTCGGGCGCTAAAAGGCTGTGCCGCAAACTTGATCAAGAGCTGCGACAATTTGCCGATGGCGTGAATAGGCCGCACAACAACCTCTTACGTGATATTTTGTACTATGTTGCGATTAGCGAGGTTGATAAAGAAAACGTACTCAAGGTAAAAGAAGTCTTTGAGCTGGATCAGTTTATCGACAAAAAATCGTCAGCCAATTTTATTGGCAGTAATATCGATTCAAATGAAACGGCTTTAGTTCGACAATTAATTGACGAGCTAGAAAAACTCAGAGAAGTATGGGATGAAATTTCGAGCACGATTGATTTCACCAAGGTAGATGCGAAAGTAGGGCAGCTGCCAGTTCATCTAGATAATGTACTAATCACTAAATTTTCTGACATGCTAGCCATTAGTCATGCGCTTACACAAAATTTAAGTCAAGTGCTGGTTTTAGACTTTTATTCAGTATTGCAGCAAGCCAGCAACACCTTACGCGATGACACAACTAAGGTGAATTATGCGGCTTTAATTGAGATTGCCGCAGCGCTAAATTTATTAGAAACATCACTTAATCATTACCAAGATCTAGATCCAGACAGAATACAAAAACTTCATTCTGAATTATTACGATTAGAGTCAATTTCATCTGGTGAAATTTACGATAAGCTTGAAGAAGATAGAGCTGGCGAGCTTGATCGTGATACGGTTAAAGCCGTGGTGGCACATATCAAAGAGTCTCTCAAAATTGTTGAGCAAGCGTTAGATAGTTTCTTCCGTAATCCAGCAGAAAAAGCCCCTTTAAAGCTAATATCGCAGCCACTTAAACAAGTCTCTTCTGTGTTTGAGATGCTAGGCATGACAACGCCAACAGCAATAGCGCTTGCCAGTAACAATTTTGTTCAATATTTTGGGTTAGAGAGTTATGTGGTTAATCAGGCACATTTTGAGTTGGTGGCTGAGAGTTTGAGTATGATTGGCTTGTATACGGATGAAATGCCTAAAACGCGACCAGAATCTGAAGAGGCCCTTGAGAATGCCTTAGAGCGCCTAAATGCTTCGCTTAAGGCAGCTGGTGTTGATACTGTCTCGATTGATAAAAAAGAACATAGGGTGGCAGCCGCCACAGTTGAAGCTGATAAGCCAATGCTAGAAACAGCGCTAGAACCGAGCTCAGGTGCTGCGGAAGCTAATGATGATCAGCCAATAACAGAGCAAGCACAAACAGCGACTGCAATGCCTATACTTGCCGCTGGATCAATAATAATTGATAGGGCTTTTGACGAGGAGTTGTTGGATATTTACCTCATCGAGGCCGAAGAAGTGCTAGCGCACATTGCACAAAATTGTCAGGCTTTACGTGTTAATGTAACTGATAACGATGCTCTAGTTGAAATTAGGCGAAGTTTTCATACCCTTAAAGGCAGTGGCCGCACAGTTGGTTTGAATGCTCTAGGCGACATCGCTGGTAAAGTGGAAACCTTTTTCAACGGTATTTTAGATAAAAAATCCACACTTGAACCACAACAAATTGCCGAAATTGAACAAGTTTCAGCCGCATTTGCAGGTTGGGCGACAGAGTTGCATGCCAATAATCAAGTCGAACTCAATAAAGATGCTTGGATAGCACGTATCGAAGCTCTTTCAAGTCAGGGACTGACTAAAGTAGCTAAGCCACCAAGTGCTAAAACGCCAGTTAAAAAATCAGATGAACTAGTGCTTATCGGTGGTACGCGCAAAATGAGCCGTGCTTTTTATGATATTTTCATTACTGAAAGCGGCCAAAACGTCACAATTTTAGAGCAAGATATTGTTAAGTTAACTGCAGATAACAGCCTGCAACCTTCAAAAGAAGCGCGTCATGCTACCCATACCTTGGCGAGCAATGCACTTGCAGCTGGGTTTACACAAATGGGCGACTTAGGCCGTGCCTTAGAGCGTTGGTTGGATGAAATTAATGCGATTTGGACAGTGCAGCACCTAGATCTTTACACTAGCACAGTCAAGTCATTGTCAACAATGTGGCAAAAAGTTTCTGAGCAGCGCAATCCGCGCTCAGCCGTGACGCTGATTAAAGTGCTTAATCAAGCAACGCAACAGGCGATAGAACATAAAGAACTTTCAGTGACATTTACTGAGCCCGAGCATGTTGATGAAGAAATAGTGATGCAATCAACCGAGGCTGAGCTTAGTGCTTTTGCAGTAGATGTGCTAGAAGAAGAATCCGCAGCCATTGAAGCAGTGCCAATCGCAGAAACTACGCAATTTGAGGTGCCAGAAAATACAAGCAATGAAGTAGAGCCTACCGAAGAAACCACAGGCATTGAAATAAAACTAATCACCGAAGGCAAGCCTTATCAGATTGTTGCTGGGGTTGACGCGGATCAGGTGAATCAAGAATTACTCAGCATGTTTATTGAAGAAGCACGCGAAATTATGCCAGAGCTTGGCTCAGAATTACGTGCTTGGCGCTCAAATCCTAAACAAGCGGAGTATCCAGACGCGTTACAGCGTGCGCTACACACGCTAAAAGGCAGTGCTCGTATGGCGGGGCAATCTGCACTTGGTGATGCAGTGCATGAGCTTGAGGATACCGTAATTCGCTCGCTCAAACGTAAAAATGAAACCATCGATTTTGACAATATGTTTGCTGAGCTGGATAAAATCAACAGCTACTTTGATGAAACTATGGGCAAAACGCCAGAGGAAACAGTCGCACAAATTAAGCAGGAAGACGCCGCACCATCAGGCCGCGCTACTGATAGAAAAGCACAGTTCTTGCGTATGCGTGCTGATACCTTGGACAGGCTCATCAACGATGCGGGCGAGATTTCTATCATTCGCTCGCGCTTAGATAGGGAGCTGAGTAGCTTTAAGCAATCGTCTAATGATTTAACCGAGAGCGTGACGCGTCTGCGTGCCTACTTGCGTGAGCTGGAAATTGAGACAGAAACGCAATTGCAGTCCCGCATGAGTGTGCTGCAAGAGGCTCATGAAGCCTTCGACCCGCTTGAGTTTGATCGCTTTACGCGTTTGCAAGAGCTGACGCGTATGATTGCCGAAAGTGTGAATGACGTGGCCACTATTCAGAATGGCTTAATTATCAATCTGGACCAATCAGAAGCCGCACTGCAACAACAAAACCGCATGAATCGCGATTTGCAACAAAGCTTGCTTGGTGTGCGCATGCTGCCATTCAAGCAAATTTCTGAGCGCTTGCAACGTATAGTGCGACAAACCGCACGTGAACTTAAAAAAGCTGTAGATTTAGTAATTCAAGGGGAAGATACCGAAATCGACCGTAGTGTGCTGGACAAGCTCGGCGCACCCTTGGAGCATTTACTGCGCAACGCGATTGCGCATGGCATAGAACCTTTATCTGAACGCAGAGCAAATGGTAAAGCCGATACTGGCACCATTACTATAAAAGTGAGTCAAGATAATGACGAAATTAATATCGTTGTTGCGGATGACGGTGCAGGTATTAATTTGCAGAAAGTAAAAGAAAAAGCCATTAAAAATAACTTGTTAGCCGAAAATGCAGTGGTAAGCGAGCAAGTGTTGATGTCGATTATTTTTGAAACAGGTTTTTCTACTGCCGACAAAGTGTCACAAATTTCAGGGCGCGGTGTGGGTTTAGACGTGGTGCGCAATGACGTAAGCGGCTTGGGTGGTCGCGTAGATTTAAACAGTGAGTTTGGTAAGGGTTCCGCATTCAACGTGCATTTCCCCGTCACGCTTTCAGTGGCACAAGTATTAGTAGTGCGATCGGGCGATGCTATTTATGCCTTGCCTGTTGCTATGATTGAGCAAGCACAAAAAATTAAACGCTTAGATTTGCTTAACGCATATAAGGCGGGCGAAATCAAATGGGCAGATAAGCAATATCCCCTGCATTACTTATCTAAACTACTAGATCATCAAGAACATCAGCCTGAAGATCATGCCTATGTTCCTGTGCTGCTGTTGCGTAGCGCTAACTATAATATTGCCTTGCATGTGGATGAGGTGATTGGTAACCAAGAGGCTGTTATGAAGCCTGTTGGTGTGCAATTAGCCCGTGTGCTAGGTATTGTGGGGGCAACTGTGGCGGGTGATGGTAGTATTATTCTGATTATTAATCCTGTGCAATTGGCTAATCGTGAAGTGCTGGCGGTAGGCAGCGTTGTAGTCAAAGCAAGCAAAACTAAAGCGCCAAAATTGGTGGCCAAGTCTCGCATTATGGTGGTGGATGATTCACTCACGATGCGTAAAGTGCTAGGTCGCCTGCTAGAGCGCGCAGGTTATGAGGTGTTGGTAGCGAAAGACGGCATGGATGCCATGCAGTTACTGCAAGAAACCACGCCAGATGTGATATTAACTGACATTGAGATGCCGCGAATGGACGGCTTTGGTTTGGCGCGTAACATTCGAGATGATGCGCGTACCGCGAATACGCCACTGATTATGATTAGCTCGCGCACGGCTGATAAGCATCAAAACTTAGCTAAAGAAATTGGCGTGGATGCCTTTTTTGGTAAGCCTGTGCAAGATGATGAATTGGTGAATAAAGTTAAGGAATTGTTAGCTTCTAAGCAAGTTTTGCATTAATAGATTTGTTAATTTGTCTATTAAAAAAACGCTAAGACTTTTAAATGAGTCTTAGCGTTTTTTGTTTTATAAGGCACTATTTTTACTTGCTTGCGGGTAAAATAGGCGCATGCAAGATGCCACTCAACATCCAATCGAAACATCAGAAATGCTAAGTCCGCAATTCATTCATTTGCGTTGCCATAGCGAATACTCGATAGTGGATGGCATTGTGCGCATTGATGATTATATTGATGCAGCCAGCAAAGACGACATGCCTGCGGTGGCGCTGACGGATTTAAGCAATCTGTTTGGTGCGATTAAATTCTACAAAGCGGCGCGAGACAAGGGCATTAAGCCGATTTTAGGCTGCGAACTTTGGCTGGAAAATACTAAAAATCGCGATCAAGCTTTTCGCTTGTTATTACTGGTACAAAATAACGCTGGTTATCTCAAATTATGTCAGCTTATCAGCAAAGCTTATCTTGAGAATCAATACCGTGGCCGTGCCGAGATTAAACAAGCTTGGCTGCAAGATGCCGATGGATTAATTCTCATCTCGGGCAATGCGCAAAGCGACATTGGTGCCGCGCTCAGTGCGGGCAATACTAAGTTGGCGCTTCAACTAGCAAATACTTGGTCTGCTATGTTTCCACAGCGTTTTTATATTGAGCTACAACGCACAGCAGAGCCCAAAGGCAGCCCAACACAGGAAGCATTAATTAACAATGCCTTGGAATTGTCCAGCCAGTGTGATTTGCCCGTGGTGGCTACACACCCCATCCAGTTTATTTCGCCTGATGATTACAAAGCGCACGAGGCCCGCACTTGTATCGCCGAGGGCTATATGTTGGCGGATAAAAGACGCCCTAAAAATTTCACCGACCAACAATATTTTAAATCGCAAGCGCAAATGTGCGAGTTATTTGCAGATATTCCAGAAGCACTTGCCAATTCGGTAGAAATCGCCAAACGCTGCAATTTAACCATCACGCTAGGTAAAAATTACCTACCCAATTTCCCCACCCCCAATGGCGAAAGTCTAGATACTTACTTGGTGCAACAATCGCACATTGGCTTAGCAGCACGCTTGCAGGTGCTTTACCCCGACAGTCAAGTGCGTGAGAGTAAGTGCATAGAATACGAATCACGGCTTGAGTTTGAGTGCAAAATTATCAACCAAATGGGTTTCGCGGGCTACTTTTTAATTGTGGCCGATTTCATTAACTGGGCCAAGCATAACGCCGTGCCTGTTGGCCCAGGTCGCGGCTCTGGCGCTGGGTCGCTGGTGGCGTATAGCCTCAATATTACTGACCTTGATCCGCTAGCATACAATTTACTTTTCGAGCGCTTTTTAAATCCAGATCGCGTTTCTATGCCCGACTTCGACATTGACTTTTGCATGGATGGGCGTGATCGCGTCATCGATTATGTCAAGCAAAAATATGGTTTAGACGCGGTTTCGCAAATCGCCACCTTCGGCACTATGGCGGCCAAAGCGGTGATCCGCGATGTGGGCCGTGTGCTGGATTTGCCGTTTAATTTTGTGGATGGCATCGCTAAACTCATCCCGCTAGAACTCGGCATCACGCTAGGCTCAGCGCTGGAAAAAGAGCCGCAATTACAAGAGCGACGCGAATCCGAAGAAGAAGTCGCGACATTGCTCGAACTGGCTTTGCGCTTAGAAGGCTTGGTGCGCAACGTAGGTATGCATGCGGGCGGCGTGTTGATTTCGCCAGGTAAGATTTCCGATTTCTCCCCAATTTATTGCCAAGCCGATGGCGGTAGCTTAGTCAGCCAGTACGATAAAGACGACGTGGAAGCGGTCGGGCTAGTGAAGTTCGACTTTTTGGGCTTGCGCACGCTGACTATTTTAGAGCTGGCTTTAGTCAATGCCAATAAACAGCGTGCTGCGCTAGGCGAAGCCCCGCTTAGCTTTGAGACATTGCCGCTGGATGATAAAGCCAGTTATCAACTACTCAAAACCGCCAATACCACGGCGGTGTTTCAGCTGGAATCACGTGGCATGAAAGACATGCTGAAACAAGCGCTGCCCGATTGTTTTGAAGA
>JANLWF010000147.1:0-9274 GCA_031364385.1 Methylotenera sp. | reverse complement strand
AACGCACAAACCCAATATCGCCGTCATCGATTCCATTCAAACCGTGTATTCCGAGGCGCTGCAATCCGCACCCGGCTCGGTAGCGCAGGTGCGCGAATGTTCGGCTCAATTAACAAGATTAGCTAAGCAACTTGGCATTACAGTGATTTTGGTTGGCCACGTTACCAAAGAAGGCACGCTAGCAGGGCCGAGGGTTTTGGAGCATATTGTGGATACGGTGTTGTATTTTGAAGGCGACCAAAACTCAGCTTTTCGCCTGATTCGCGCCTTCAAAAACCGCTTTGGTGCAGTAAATGAGCTAGGCGTATTCGCCATGACCGAACACGGCCTGCGCGAAGTGGCGAATCCATCGGCACTATTTTTATCGCATCACGAAGGTCAGGTAGCTGGAAGTTGCATTACTGTGACTATGGAAGGCACGCGGCCACTTTTAATTGAAATTCAAGCCTTGGTGGACGAAAGCCACGCGCCCAGCCCAAAACGCTTGGCGACTGGCCTTGAACAGAACCGCTTAGCCATGCTGTTAGCGGTATTAAATCGCCATGCTGGCATTCCGTGTTTTGACCAAGACGTGTTTATCAATGCAGTTGGCGGCGTCAAAATTGCCGAACCAGCGGTGGATTTAGCGGTGATATTATCAATCGTTTCTTCTCTTAAAAACAAACCATTAGACAACAAACTTATAGTGTTTGGTGAAGTTGGTTTGGCGGGCGAGGTGCGCCCCGTGCAAGGCGGCCAAATGCGCTTAAAAGAAGCGGCAAAATTAGGTTTTACCAAAGCTATTGTGCCAAAAGCCAATGCGCCAAAAGCGAAGATTGCAGGGCTGGAAGTGATTGCGGTAGAGCGGCTGGAGCAGGCGTTGAATCAGTTGAGGAATGGATGAAAATATGACCATAAACATTAAAAACTTAGTTCAGACGGTATTAGGATTCGCGCTAATGGGCGCAATGGCTTATGGGGTTTGGGTGCTTGCATTCAAGTTTACAGCGGCAATTTCGCAAGCTTCCCCAGAGGTTACTGCGGCAATAATTGGTGCTATGGCTACAGTTTTTGGTGGCATAGTTGTAGTAGTTATTACCCAGCGTAACAGCCGTCTTCAGGCGTCTGAAGAAGCGCATCGCTTAAAAAAGGTTGAAATTTACAAAGGATTTATTGAGTTCGTGTCAAATATGATTGCTTCGAACAATGAAAATCTATCTCTTCCAGCGCCAAGCCAGAATGAACTTGTTAGGTTTGCCCTTAAGTTTAAATCAGATATTTTACTTTGGGGGTCTCCAGCAGTAATAAAAACCTATATAGCATTTGAGGATGCAGGCAAAAATAACACGGTTGAAATATTGAAGACAGTAAACTTACTATATACAGCTATTGGAAGTGATATTGGGCTTAGCAATAGTGGTTTGAATAACAGTGAGCTAGTGAAAATTTTCATTAATGATAGAGAGAATTACAAAGATAGTTAATTAGCAGAGTAAAAATCGCCTCTCACATTCCCTCCCCAATTAGGGGGAGGGCTAGGGTGGGGGTGGAATGTGTTGATATGCAACCGTGCTACCCCCATCCCAACCTTCCCCCAGCTAGGGAAAGGAGTTACAAATAGCTAGGAATTACACACCAAATCGGCACATGCAACACCGCTCCTCACCGCGCCTTCTATGGTCGCTGGGTAATCGGCGTAAGTGTAATCGCCTGCTAAATATAAATTGGGGTAGGGTGTTGTGTGGGTAGGTCTGGGTAAATTTACAGTGCACGAGAAGGTCGCGCGTTTTTCGGCAATCACTTTATGCCAAAGTGCTTGGGCTAATTGCGGGAAAGAGGCTTTTAGTTCTTGTGCAACTTTTAACGCTAATTCATGTTGTGTGAGTAGTTGATGTTTACCTTCTGCACTAATAATCACCGCCATTAATCCGTGTTGGCCGCATAAAATTCCCCTATCGAACACCCACTGACTGACGCCACCGACCAAGCCCAGCATGGGCGCAGAGATAGTTGCGTTGCTTTGATATTGCAAATAAACGGTGTAAATAGGTTGATATTCATAGCTTTCGGTTTGGTTGGCGACTGAATTTAATTTAGGTAAATCGGCAATTACATTGCGTAGCCGCACTGGTGACGTGGCCACAATCACATGACTAGCCTCAAATGAGCTCTGATTGGCTTGGCTTTCTTTGGTTAAAGCTTGTTTGCAAAAAACTGTGAAGCCATTTTGGTTTGGCGTGATGCTCTTAACACGTTGATTCAGGATAATTTTTTTGCCAATTGCCTTGAAATAACTCTCGACAGGTTGCGAAAATAATTGCGTTAAATCATGTTTAGGTAATAAAAAATCTGCACTGTTTTTGCTTTTAAAAGTATCACGCAACACATTTAAGAATACCTTGCTGCTGGCAATGTTAATAGGCGTATTGAGCGCCGCCAAGCACAGTGGCTCCCACAGCAGGGTGATAGAATTGCTAGATTGCTGGTTGCTTTGCAAAAAAACTGCCAGTGGCTCGTCAAATGCCAATTGGTAATTGCTTTTTTTCAGGCGGAGCATGAATTGAATAACTGCCACACGTTCGCGCCATTGCAAGCCTTTGCAGCATAAAAACCCAATGAGCTGGTTGAGTGGCGCAGGCAAATAAGCGGGCGTGGTTAATTTAAAGGCAGTTTGAGTGCCAGAGCGCACATCTAAAGTGAGCGGAACACGCAGAAAAGCATCTTCCTCTTGAACGCCAATACTCGCCAGAAATTTCAAGGTTTCGCGATAAGCGCCCAGCATGATGTGTTGGCCGTTATCAAGCTGAATGACTTGGCTATTAAACTCAATCGCCACGCTGCGCGCCCGACCACCTAGCTGCGATGCGGCTTCTAGCAGAGTAACGGCAATGCCTCTATGAGCCAAGCTGGATGCGGCTGCTAGACCTGCCATACCGCCGCCAATGACGATGACGTGTTTAGCTTGGTTGGCCATTAGGCATATTTGAAATAAGTTTGTAGCGCAAGCATCAGTTTTCTAAAAGGCGGAATTGAGGTTCTGCTATTTAAGACTTTTTCTGCACTGTCACGCTTAATTTCGCGCAGCAGCGTACGGTAAATGGCTGCCATCATTAGGCCTGTGCGTTGTTGTTTGGCATCTTCGGCAGGCAACTCGCGCAAGGCCTTGTCATAATAACTTTCTGCACGTTCTATTTGATATTCGATGAGCTCTTTAATTTGTGGCGTTTCACGGCTTTGCAAAATGTCATCTTCAGTAACTTTAGCCTTTTTCAATTCGTCTAGTGGCAAGTAAATACGGCCTCTACGGGCATCTTCGCCTACATCGCGGATGATATTAGTGAGTTGAAACGCCATGCCTAAATCGTGTGCATACTTTAATGTTTTGCGGTTTTTAAAACCGAAAATCTGCGCCGAAAGTAGGCCGACAACACTGGCAACGCGGTAGCAATACAGCTGTAATTGCTTAAAATCTTCGTAGCGGTTGAATTTTAAATCCATTTCCATGCCGTCGATAATTTCTAAAAAGTGTTCTTGCGCGAGATTAAATTGTGTCACAACTGGCTGCAAGGCTTTAGTGACAGGGTGCTGCGGTGTATTGACGTACAAATTAGCCACTTCACTTTTCCACCAATTCAGCTTGATTTGTGCTACTGAATAGTCGGTGCATTCATCCACCACGTCGTCCACTTCGCGACAAAATGCGTAAAGCGCCGTCATGGCTTCACGTTGTGTTTTGGGCAGGAAAATAAAACTAACAGTAAAGCTAGAGCCACTTTGCGCGGCTTTTTCTTTACAGTATTCTAATGGCGTCATTAATATTATTGTAGAAATTTATTTTAGCAAAGCATTCAGCAAAATCACTGGCCAATCCCAAGCCTGTAGCGTAGGGCGGTGCCTGAATATATCGCCGCGCACATTTTTTAGTTTGTAGATAACACGCTCGCCACCGCCAATAATCAGACGCATTTCAAGGCCAATGCGGCCAGGCAGAATATGCTCTAATGGCTTGCCTTCACGCAGCATGGCCTCTGCGCGTTCAATATTAAATAGCATAAAGTTCTCCCAATGCCTGTTGACGTGCTTGCTGGCGATTTGCGCCTCGGTGACGTGAAATTGTTGCATTTCGTCTTGACACAAATAAACGCGCGTTTTGTGGAATTCGTTTTCAAAATCAATGCTCACATCTTGATAAAAATTGATGAGTTGCAAGGCGGTACAGATTTTGTTGGAATACAAAATATTCTCTGGAGTTGCTTTGCCAAAAATGTGCAGCAACAAGGTGCCTATTGGGTTGGCGGAGCGCCGACAATAATCTAAAACTTCATAAAAATTAGCGTAGCGTTTTTTTGTCACATCTTGACTAAACGCGTCTAACAAATCGTAAAATGGCTCGATTGGCAGATTGTACTTGCGAATCATTTTGCCAAGTTCAGTAAAAAATGGTGATTTTGTTTTGGCATTGGCTTGAATGAGGTCTAACTCATCTTTAAAACCTCGCAGGCTTGCAAGCCGCCAATCTGGCTTATGTTGGCCTTCATCAGCAAAATCATCGGCTTGCCGCGCAAAGGTATAAATTAAAGCAATGGGCTCGCGCAAATGCTTTGGCAACACAATAGAACCAACTGGAAAGTTCTCATAATGCTGTTGCGACAGCGCAAGGCTATCTACTTTAATTTCTTTTGTAACGTCGAAAATATCTGAATTGGTTGCCATAGACTAAAGTATGCCACAAAATTTACAAAGCCTACAGCGCTAGCGCGCGCCTTGCGCTACAATAAACATAAAATTTAGAGGTAAAAATATGCTAGATAACTTAATGTTGGGCAATCTATGTTAGGCATTATAGGCGGCACGGGTTTAACGCAACTCAAATGCTTAAAAAATACTAGACATCAAATTGCACGCACTCCATATGGAGAGGCTTCACAGCCTTTGATCTTTGGTGAGCTAGCGGGTCACGAAGTGGTGTTTTTAGCACGCCATGGCGGCGGGCATACCATTCCGCCGCACGCGGTGAATTATCGCGCGAATATTTGGGCTTTACATGCAGCTGGTGTGAACAGTTTGTTGGCTATCGCTACGGTGGGCTGCATTGCTAGCGATTTAAACACGGGTGATATTGTGCTGCCAGATCAAATTATAGATTATACGCATGGCCGTAAAAACACTTATCACGATGGTATTGAGCTGCCCGTGAAACATATTGATTTTACTGAGCCTTATTCTGAAAAATTGCGAAAAACTTGTCAAGAAGCCGCTAGTAATGTTAAACAAAAAATAGTAGAGAGCGGGGTTTATGCTTGCGCGCAGGGCCCACGCTTAGAAACGGCAGCTGAAATTAATCGCCTAGAACGCGATGGCGCAACCATAGTAGGGATGACAGGTATGCCAGAAGCGTCGCTGGCGCGTGAACTCCGACTGCACTATGCTGCGCTATGCCCAGTAGTAAATCAAGCCGCTGGGCGTGGTACAAGCTCAAATGGTATCAACTTTTCGGATGTGAGCGCCAATTTAGAAAGCGCTATGCAAAAAATCTGCATATTAATTGAAGAAATTGCGCGCGTCTATCAATCTGATAAAAACCAAGCTGACGAAAACTAAACCAACACAAACTAAAAGCATGGCTGGAGAATTAACATGACTGTACGTACTGTATTACGCATGGGTGAGCCGCTTTTATTAGAAAAAGCACGGCCAGTAACGGCCTTTGACACGCCCGAGTTGCACGCCTTAATTCAAGACATGCAAGATACCATGAACGCCATGGATGGCGCGGGTATAGCTGCGCCGCAAATTGGCGTGAGTTTGCAAGTGGTGATCTTTGGCCAAAAAGAATTACATGGCCGCAGCAACCCCCGCTACCCAGATGCTGAGCAAGTGCCCTACACCGTGCTGATTAACCCAACACTAACGCCTGTGGGCGATGAAATTGAAGACGGTTGGGAAGGTTGTTTGTCCGTACCAGGCCTGCGTGGCGTGGTGCCACGTTACCTACGCTTGCATTACATAGGTTTTGATCAGTTTGGCGAACCAATTGATAGGCTTGTAAGTGGCTTCCATGCTAGGGTTGTGCAGCACGAGTGCGATCACTTAAACGGTATTTTATACCCAATGCGTATCACCGATTTAAACAAATTTGGTTATACCGACGTACTTTTTCCAGGTCAGGATATTCAAGATGACTAATTATTTGCTATAATGCGCGCTTAATTAAGAAATTGGCAGTGCGCGTTGTAAAAAATGCCATGCTACGGTCTTGATAGACTACTAGGAAGAGTGGCAGAGCGGTTTAATGCTACAGTCTTGAAAACTGTCGTGGGTGCGAGCCCACCGTGAGTTCGAATCTCACCTCTTCCGCCAATATTTTAAATGCCGCCTAAGTACCAAACATGTGGTCATTAAGCGGCATTTCTCTTTAATCATCATTATTTTAAGGATTACTCATGAGCCAAATTACTATTGACCATAACCCATCAGAAGAGAAATTGAAATCACTAGGCGTTAATAGCTGGTCGATTTGGGATTGCGCCCCATCAAAATTTCCGCTTGATTTCGGCATGACAGAAAGCGCATACGTATTAGAAGGCGAGTTTACTGTGACGCCACAAGGTGGTGAAACTGTCACCATTAAAGCGGGCGATTTCGTGGTGTTTCCAAAAGGCATGAAATCACAATGGGAAGTCATTAAGCAACTGAAAAAGCACTACAAACACTCATAATTGCATTTTTTAGTGTTAGGAATACAATAAGAGCCTTGGTTATTCAAGGCTTTTTTGTTTTTAAGGAGGGCGCGATGAATATTACCGTAGAAAAACCTGATGCTGCCAAACTTGCTGCGCTGGGTGTGGTTAGTTGGCCAACTTGGTCTAAAGAAGTGTCAACATTCCCTTGGAGTTATCAGTCGCAAGAAATCGCTTATATTTTAGAGGGTGAAGTAACGGTGACGCCCAAAGGTGGTGGCAATCCAGTCAGTTTTGGGGTGGGCGATTTAGTGACTTTTCCAGCAGGTTTATCTTGTGTTTGGGAGGTTAAAAAGGCTTTGCGTAAGCACTACATGTTTAGTTAACTGGCAGCTCAGCTAGTTTTTATTGCAAATTATTCAAACAGCGCGGGGTAATATATGCGCGCTTTGCAAGATTGTGCAAATAACATGCTTACTACACAAACAGCGATTCCCTTTCCGCTTGCGCCTTTTCAAAATCTCTGATGCGACAAGGCCTTCCGAGTAGGTAGCCTTGAAAAACTTCACAGCCATTATTTTTCAGATATTGTTTCTGATGCTCGGTTTCAACACCTTCAGCAACAATGTGTAAATTAAGATTTTTACCCATCTGTAAAATTGTTTGCGCGATGGTTCCCACAGAACTGCTTTTAATAATGTCATTGATAAAACTTTTATCAATTTTCAGCTCGTTAAGTGGAAGTCGTTTAAGGATAGATAGCGATGAATAACCAATACCGAAATCATCAATTGAGAGTGATATTCCCATGGAACTTAAGTAATTCATTTTGTAAACTATATCTTCAACGCTATTAACCACTGCACTTTCGGTAAGCTCCAGACAGAGCAATGTTGGATTACAAGCGCTTGATTGTAATGCTGACTCCACCTCGTTAATAAAACTAATTTGATTAAACTGTACTGCGCTGACATTGACAGATAATGTCAGCTTATTGGTTAAAGGAGAAGCTTCCCATTGCTTAAGTAGGGCGCATGCTTGATGTAACACCCAGCTACCAATTGGAACAATGAGACCAGACTCTTCGGTGAGTGGAATAAAATCTAAAGGTGAAACTAAGCCGTGTGTAGGATGCTGCCAGCGCAGCAAAACTTCGGCGCCAATATAGTTGGATTCTTGGTTAAATTGCCCCTGTAAATATAGCTGAAATTCGTTGTTTGCTAGCGCGCTGTTTAAATCATTTTTCAACTCCTGCTGGTAGTCGTATTTTGGCTGCATGGTTTCATCGTAATACTGGAACCCGTTACGGCCCTGTTGCTTGGATATATACATCGACATATCTGCACGACGCACTAACTCATCCGCGCTAATAGCCCCTCCCTTAAATATACAAACACCAATACTTGCAGAGCTATTATGTTGATAGCTATCATAATCTACTGGCATTCTGATTGATTTAACTATTTTATCCATAATTTTCCTGCTGAATATTTGTGCTTCTATATCGGTTTTGCCTATATCAGAGAGCACTAATACAAACTCATTCCCACCTATTCTGGCGACTGTATCTTGCTTGCGTACGGCCTTTTGTAGGCGATTTGCTATTGTAATTAAAAGATGATCACCTGCTGCGTGACCTTTAGCATCATTAATCGACTTAAAGTGGTCTAAATCGATATAAATCACCATGCCGTATGAATGGGAGCGCTCAGCATAGGAAATGGCTTGGTTGAGCCTATCTAGCAACAGGCCTCGATTAGGTAAGTTGGTTAGAGCATCATAGTATGCGAGTTGATGAATTTTATTTTGAGTTTTGATAAACGCAGTTTTATCTTGCACTAGCGAGGCAAGACCAATGGTTTTTTTGTCACTGTCTTTTAATACGGTATTATGCCATTCGCAAAAAATGGCTTCACCGTTTTTATGCGCTACTTTCTTTAAGTTATTCTGGATTGCCTCTTGAGAGAGAAGCAACTGCACAGCTTTGTCTGGCGAGAGGCCTTCTAAATCGGATATTAGAAAACTAATGTGTTTACCTACCACTTCCTGATACTGATAGCCAAATATGCTAGTGCAGGCATTGTTCCATGAGGTGATATTTAAATCCGCATCCCATTCAATAACCCCCATAGGTGTATGCTCCATATGCAAGCTTTGACGTTGTGATAAGTCGTTAATAGCCTTGCTTTGAGTATCCGCATTAATTCGAAGTGCAATATTGTCGAGCAAGCCTTGCGCCAACATCTTACTTGCCATAGCCACAAATATCACAAAGAAACTTGTTAGCAATACAATTTCCTTGGTGTAAGGACTGTCTTGAATTAAAAAAGCAGGGATAGTAAGGACAGCGATGCCGCCAACAAAAGCTAGCGCAGTGCTTGTTCTGATAGCGTAGGCAATGAGGCTGGCTGCGCTAATGCCTGCTAATACCAATGCTAATAATGCCTGTAGCAAAGTGTTGTTATGTGGGAGTATGATTAAGCTAGCTGAACCCCAAGCTAACCCACACAGTAAGCTTGATATATTGAAGCGCATAAGCCACTTTGGTGCCTGAAGTGCATTAAACTCATTTTTTTGAAATTTGGTGACCAAATATACCTTTTGGCCATAAGCTA
>JANLWF010000141.1:0-2424 GCA_031364385.1 Methylotenera sp. | reverse complement strand
ATTTTCCAAATAATAACGTAAACTCATCGCCATATTAAAATCACCCGCCACTTCAACCGTGCCATCAAAATAGGCTTCAGCCAAGCGTATCGGGTCATGGAACAGTACGAGATCCCGCAGTACTTTAGGCGAGCGAACAGTCAGTGTAAACGCCGAAATATCCTTACCAATATACATCACACTGTTATCCCAAAGCCTTATAGTGAAGGCACCTAAGTACTTTTTGAACAAGCGATGCAAAATAAAATGTGCAGGGCTAGCGTTGTATCCATTCTGACTGCCCTTACCATGATGCAATGCTCGTGCTGTCATGATTTACCTCCGCATATAAATTTTTGGCTAAACGTGCAATTTCAGCCTCCTCATCGGCAGAAATTAATAATACGGGCTTGGATGAAGCGGTGTTTAAAGTGGCTAAATTAGCTTGATTGGCCTCTGCGTTTAACGCAAAGCCTAGAAAACCGAGCGGCTCGCAAACTAGGGCGCGTATTTGCGCTGAATGCTCACCAATGCCGCCAGTAAAAACTAAGGCATCAATACCGCCAGCTTTGGCGGCATAGCTACCGATGCTGGCGCGAACTTGCCGTGCAAAAAATTCCATCGCAAAATTGGCATTTTCACTATGGCTTTTTTCTAAATCAGACACCTCGCTACTTTCGCCGTCAGAAAGTGCTAATAAGCCAGATTCTTCATAAATTAAGGCACTTAATTCAACATCATCATAGCGTTTGGCAAGTTCTAGCATCACCCCAGGGTCAACATCACCACTGCGCGTTCCCATTGGGATGCCACCAGCAGCACTATAGCCCATGCTGGTATCTACAGACTGTAAGTTTTCTAGTAAGCACAGGCTTGCGCCATTACCAAGATGCGCCACAACCACCCGTCCTTTTGCCGTTGCACCAAGCAGCTTTGGCAATTGCCGCGCAACATGCGCGTAATTGATACCGTGGAAACCATAACGGCGTATTTTGAGCGCCTGCGGAATAGGTAGGCGGTATGCGATTTCTGGTAACGTGGCGTGAAATGCCGTATCAAAACAAGCTATCTGCGGGCAATTGAATTTCTTGGCGCATAAATCCACACCTAACAAGTTGCTAGGCATGTGCAGCGGTGCGAGATAGGCGATGTTTTGTAGCCGCGCCCGCTCATTGGCATCAATCAGACATGTGGCATCTGCCACTTTCCCACTAACTTCTCCGCCATGCACAAAACGATGCGCGATAAGTGTTGGCTGTATATCATCTAAATCGCTTAGCAAGGCAATAAACGCTTTGGCATGGCTGTGAATATAATCGTTGCTACTACAAGCGTAGCGAAAGTTTCGCCGTTCGCCATTCGCCATAAATAAGCTGGCTTTGAGGCTAGACGAGCCGCTGTTGATAGCAAGTATGGTCAATAAGGCCATACCCACTCATCTTCTTCTGGCAAATCAACGCCATATTCATAAGCATAATTGCAGCATTCAATCTGCCTATTACGCAGTTTTTCTTGTACATGCGCGCCAATTTTTTGCAGGCTGGGAATGCGATTAATGGCATCAATTGCTAAGCTAAAACGGTCAATTTCATTTTGAATCGCTAACTCTAGCGGAGTATTGATGCTGCCTTTTTCTTTGTAGCCACGCACATGCAAGTTATCGTGATTGGTGCGTCTATAAGTCAGGCGGTGGATGAGGTAGGGGTAGCCGTGAAAGTTAAAAATAATCGGTTTGTCAGTGGTAAATAAACTATCAAAATCACGGTCAGAAAGCCCATGTGGGTGCTCGTTTTGCGGTGCTAATTTATATAAATCCACTACGTTTACAAAGCGTATTTTAAGTTGTGGAAAATGCTCACGTAGCAGCACAGTGGCAGCCAAGGCTTCTTTGGTGGGAATGTCGCCAGCGCTCACCATGACTAAATCAGGTTCAGCACCCTCATCATTGCTTGCCCACCGCCAAATACCAATACCTTTGCTGCAATGCTCAATAGCAGCATCCATGCTTAGATACTGCAAGTGTTTCTGTTTATCGCAGACGATGACGTTGATGTAGTCGGTGCTGTTCAGGCAGTGATTAGCTACGGTCAGCAGGCAGTTCACATCGGGTGGCAAGTAAATGCGCGTCACTTCAGGACTTTTATTCACCACAATATCGAGAAAGCCTGGGTCTTGGTGGGTAAATCCATTGTGATCTTGCCGCCAAACGGTCGAGGTAATCAGTAAATTAAGCGAAGACACTGGTGCGCGCCAAGGCACGGCTTTAGACATGGCAAGCCATTTTGCATGCTGGTTGAACATAGAATCAATCACATGCACGAAAGACTCATAAGTAGAGAAAAAGCCGTGGCGGCCAGTGAGCAAATAACCTTCTAACCAGCCTTCAACTGTGTGTTCAGACAGCATTTCCATCACGCGCCCATCGGGTGAAAGTTCGCCGCCGTC
>JANLWF010000140.1:0-1583 GCA_031364385.1 Methylotenera sp. | reverse complement strand
CACGCACCGCATGGTCATCCTCGCGGGTGATTTTTGCATTATCGCGCTTTAGTTGGCTGGCTTCGGTTTCTGCATACAACAAAGCAGCTTCTGGAGCACCGCGCCTTATATTGCTTAAGCCTATTACTTGTACTTCTATTTCAAAATCTTTGTTACGGATATTGATTAAAGCGCCGATTTTGACTTCTTTGGCGGGTTTAGCGCGGTCACTGTCTACCCGCACTTTGCCGCTATCTACGGCATCGGCGCTCAAGCTACGGGTTTTAAAAAAGCGCGCTGCCCACAGCCATTTATCCAAACGACATTTGCACTCATTATCATCAGTCATAAAAAGAGCGCCATCAAAACCCATCCACTGAGAAAATCTGCTAAGTTTTTATATGGGATTTTTAACAAGAGCATTTTTAACAAGAGCTTAAGTCAAATCAAGTTTTTTGAGTGCGGCGTTGATTGCTCTCTAGTGTTTTACGATAAGCCGCTAGTGTCGCATCCACATGCCCCATCACCGTGTTTACAGCATAGCTGCCATCTATATTCTGCGCGCCTGCTGGCTTGCCTGTTAGATATTCTATGCCTTCCAGTACATGATCGATCGTAATAATATGAAACTTGCCCTCTTCAACCGCTTTAACTACCGTATTATCTAGTAACAAATGGCGCTGATTACGCTTAGGGATAATCACGCCCTGTTTGCCATTTAAGCCTAGCGCTTGGCACACGCGAAAATAGCCTTCAATTTTCTCATTCACGCCACCAATCGGCATCACTTCACCAAATTGGTTGAGCGCGCCCGTGACGGCAATGCCTTGTTGAATCGGCAAATTCGCCATGGCAGAAAGCAGCGCAAATAGCTCCGCACAGCTGGCAGAATCGCCCTCTACACCATTATATTCTTGTTCAAATACCAGCGAAGCATTCAAACTTAAAGGCGCCAAATGACTGAAGCTGGCACTGAGCCAATTTTGCAAAATAAAAATGCCTTTATCGTGATTCGGGCCGCTCATATTCACTTCGCGGTCGATATTAATTAAACCTTTGCCGCCTGGGTAGCAACGTGCGGTGATGCGAATCGGCGAACCAAAACTGGCATCGCCTAGTTCAATATGCGTCAGGCCATTTACTTGCCCTACCACCTCGCCCTGCACTTGAATCAACAGTTCGTTATCAATAATCGAATCGCGAATCTGCTCTTCAAAATAACGATTACGTGCCGATTTGCCTTGAATCGCCAATTGCACATGTGCGGCATCCACAACACTCGCATTGCCTGCAAAGGCCACACTTTCTAGCATTAAGCGCTCTAAAAATGCAAAGTTAGTGCTGATACGGCTTTGATCTTCTTCTAACCGCTGTAGCCCACCAATTAAGCCCGCCACGGCCTCACGCGTAAAGTGCGCGCATTGGTGCTGCACACATTTTTGCGCCACAAAGCCCGCGATTGCGGCATAATTTTCGGCGTTCGCCAAAATGCGCTCGGCAAACTCGACTTTAATGGGGAAATGATTGAAAAAATCGGGCTGTTCATCCAAGCAATCGTAAAAGTCTTCACGTGTGGCAATCAATACCAGCTTGACTTGTAGCGG
>JANLWF010000075.1:0-8291 GCA_031364385.1 Methylotenera sp. | reverse complement strand
CATCATCTTTTTTGGTATGTTTAATATCGCCTAAATCAATGCCTAGTGGCTGGCCTCTATAACGTTTTTGGTAGTCAATAATCGGTAATGATTCATCAATCAGTTTGTAAGGTTTTTTAATACGCACGATGAGGTGGCGCGTAAGCACATCTCCCACCGTATAGCCCACAGCCCGCGCTGGGTCTTGTATCTGCATGCTGACCACGCCAACTTTAATATCTGGCAGCAGTTGGCTATCTAGCGCATGGGCAGCCACTGCGCTTAAGCTTAAAATAAACGCAAATAGTAAATTAATCATTAATTTTTTCATAAGTTTGGATTTAAGCAGCTACAAATTGGTGAAAATATTCTGTCAGTCTATCGGCGTCAAAATCGCCTTCCACATAAAATGGCGGCATATCAAATTGCATGAAAAGTTTGTAAATCGCTTCGCGACGCGCTTCAAAAGTTGCAATAATTCTATTACGAAAATCTTTGCGTAAAAACAAAGTGCGTCGCGCTCCTGTTTCAGGGTCGGTCACCGCTGTAATGCCATGTTCGGGCAGGTTGGTGTACTCGTCTGCATCCCACAACACCACTGGCACAATGTGGTGACGCGTTAAATTTGACAGCGATTCTTCTAGCTGCGACATCGGCATATGGAAATCAGAAATCATAAATACTAAGGAGCGCTCGCGCGGTAAAAAGCGCCACACATCACCAATTCCAGCACCATTGACAGGTGCAGGGTGGTATTCTTTTAAGCGCTCGGCCAGCTCTACCGCGCGCTGCGATTTGAATGATTGCGTGCTAATCCAATCTTCGCGTACTATTTCATCAAAGCCTACAAAGCCAAATGGGTCGCCGTTACGGCTGGCCGAGCGCGCGATAGATTCTGCAATATCGGCTGCTTTGCGAATTTTGCGCTCTTTCGCGCCAAAATTCATGCTGCCCGATAAATCGCAAATCACAAATACGGGCGTGGCACTTTTTTGGTTGAAAAGTCGCACATAGACTTGCTCCATCGGGTCGCGCAGCGTTTGGCGCAAATCGATGCGGCGCGGATCAGGGTAATTAAGCAATGAAGTATGTCCAATAAACTCCATGCCCATGCCTCGCTGCGTACTGGCATGGCGACCTGGATGGCGGCCGCGATTACGCCAGCCGATGTGGTAGCTAAATTCCTTAATATCCTCGATTGACATTGCTTACAAGCCAAATGGCCAGTTAAGGCGCAGCAACCGCATTAAGAATGTTGCTTAGCATCTCGCGCGCAATTTCGGTGCGGCGCATTTCGTACACTGGGCTAAACACAATTCTGTGAGCAACCGTGGCATGAAACACTGCGTGAATATCTTCAGGTGTAATGGCCGTGCGCTCATTCAGCCAAGCATTGACGCGGGCTGCACGCAACATCATGCTCATGCCGCGTGGGCTAGCGCCTGCAAGCACTAGGCGAGTCATATCGACATTAGTCACTTTGACATTATATTCAGTTGGGTTGCGCGTGGCTTTCCACAAATTAAGCGCATATTTCTCTAAGGTGGGCGATGCCGTCACACTTTTTTGAATAACGCTAGAAAAGTCATTCAACTGATCAAATTCTAAAACATCCGCTTTCACTGTATCAATCAACGCATCTGCATTGTGAAAGCGCGTGTCAAACATTAGGTCAGACATAATCGTGTCATCATTTGGCACTAAAATGGGGATTTCCATCATGAAACGGTCGCGCGCGGCAGAGGGAATTTCAAATGTTTCTTCACGCTCTACTTGGTTGCGGTCCGCAAACACAATCATGTGCGGAAAAGTATGTTCTTTGTTGAATGCAGATAAAGTACGCTCGGCCATCACGCGTAGCAACAATGAGTGTACTTGCGGGCGGGCGCGATTAATTTCATTAAAGAAAAACACACTTAAATTCTCGCCAGACATCAATAATGGCCCCGCACTCACGTGAGGCTTACCGTCTTCGCCCAAATAAGTGTGATACACCAAATCGTTAGGCATTAGGTCAATGGTGCCCTCAATACGCTGATAACCGCCACCAATGCCGCGCGTAAAAGCGCGCAGCAGCGTAGTCTTACCCACGCCGACATCGCCCTCAAGCAACACGTGACCACGTGCAAAAATCGCGGTGGTAATTAAGCGTACAGGGTTGGCTTGACCAACGACCACCTTGTTTACTTCGGTTTCTAAAGTCAGCGCATGTTGACGCCAGTCGGCCAATAGACGGTCGCTCATTGAGTTTTCCTAAAAATTGAATGATTAATTTTGAAGCTTATAAATGGAGATAATAAATGAATTTATCCAAAGTGTATACAGGCTTGTATACCTCTTTTAAAATTAGTGCTTTCGTTAAATTGATTTTCCAGCGAAAATAGCGCTAAATGTTAAATCAGTTTTTAAAACACTATAAGTATAAATTAAATGACAAAACAACCTAATATCACTAGACAACAGAGTTTTACCAAAGATGAATTACTTAAATGCGGCAGGGGCGAGATGTTTGGTGAGGGCAATGCACAGTTGCCGTTGCCGCCCATGTTAATGTTTGACCGTATTGTAAAGATCACCGATGAAGGCGGAAAATATGGCAATGGGCAGATTATCGCTGAGCTAGATATTACGCCAGATTTATGGTTTTTTGAGTGCCACTTTACGGGTGACCCCGTAATGCCAGGTTGCTTGGGCTTGGATGCCATGTGGCAATTGGTGGGCTTTTACTTAGGTTGGGCGGGCGGTCTTGGTCGTGGTCGTGCGCTGGGCGCGGGCGAGGTTAAATTTAGCGGGCAGGTATTGCCAACGGCCAAAATGGCGACTTATACTATCGATTTAAAACGTGTGATTATGCGCAAATTGGTGATGGGGATTGCCGATGCGACGATGAGTTTAGATGGTCGCGAGATTTATGCGGCGAATGATTTGCGTGTTGGTTTATTTACACGTACTGATAATTTTTAAAAATTAGCTTTATAAAAACAAAATAATTTGAAGGAGCACGCTATGAGACGTGTCGTCATTACAGGCTTAGGGATTGTTTCTAGCCTTGGCAATAATAAAGCGGAAGTGAAAGATAGTTTATTTGCAGGCCGTTCTGGCATTACGTTTCAGCCAGAGTATGCAGAGCGCGGTTTCCGCTCGCACGTGGCAGGCAACGTTAAGCTAGATTTAACCGATTTAATCGACCGCAAGCTGATGCGTTTTATGGCCAAAGGCCACGCCTATAGTTGGATTGCGCTGCAAGAGGCGATTGCTGATGCCAACTTGCCAAAAGAATTGGTTTCGAATATCCGCACAGGTATGATTGTTGGTGCGGGCGGCACTTCAACGGAAAGCATGCTGGAAGCCACTGATACTTTCCGTGAAAAAGGTGCCAAGCGCGTCGGGCCGTATATGGTGACCAAAACCATGGGTAACGGCATCATTGCTTGTCTGGCGACAGGTGCGGAAATCAAAGGTGTCAATTATTCCATTAGCTCGGCCTGTTCTACCAGTGCACACTGTATAGGCAACGCAGTCGAGCAGATTCAATGGGGCAAGCAAGATATTATTTTCGCAGGCGGCGGCGAGGAAGAACATTGGACAATGAGCTTGCTTTTTGACGCAATGGGCGCGATGAGTAGCAAATATAACGAAACTCCCGAAAAGGCTAGTCGGACTTACGATGCAGACCGCGATGGTTTTGTGATTTCTGGCGGTGGCGGTATTGTGGTGTTAGAGGAATACGAACACGCCAAAGCGCGTGGCGCAAAAATCTACGCAGAAGTGGTCGGTTACGGTGCAACTTCAGATGGCTACGACATGGTCGCTCCAAGCGGCGAGGGCGCGGTAAGGTGCATGAAACTGGCGCTAGAAGGCATTGATCATGTTGATTACATTAACACGCATGGCACGAGTACGCCAGTGGGCGACACCAAAGAGCTGGAAGCAATCCGCGCTGTATTTGGTGATGGCGCATACGGTAAGTTGCCAGCAATCGCTTCCACAAAGTCGCTAAGCGGCCACGCGCTAGGCGCGGCGGGCGTGAACGAGGCGATTTATACGCTGATTATGATGGAAAATAATTTTATCGCAGCATCTGCCAATATCGAAACGCTAGACCCCGCTGCCGAGCGCTTGCCGATTGCCACACAGCGCATTGATAACGTAAAAATTGTAACCGCGCTATCGAACAGTTTTGGGTTTGGCGGTACTAATGCCACGCTAACGCTATCAACCAAAAATCTTTAAGGTGCGTTACTCACAATATTACATAAAATTTTAGCAATTCCGTCATTTCCGCGAAAGTGGAAATCCCAATTGACTTTGTAAGATTTTTAAAATGGATTCCCGCTTTCGTGGAAATGACGTGTGAAAATTTTAGCATTCGTTTCTTGATGAAAGGTTTATAAAAATGAAAACAAAACGACTCGCTATGTTTTTAGTTTTAATCACTTTATTATCTGGCTGCGCCACCATGATGGGCGACCGCACAGTCAACGTCACAGGCGACCAAATCGCACAAAAACTCAACGAGAAATTAGCGCTCCCTATCACGCTACTTAAAGTGTTCGATGTCAATTTATCCAACTCCTTAGTCACTTTCGACAAAGCCAGTGGCCGCATGACAACCACGATGGATACCATGCTCACCAGCCAATTACTCGATAAAAGTATAGCGGGAAAACTAGGAATTTCTGGCAAATTACGCTTCGATGCCGCCACCAGCGCTGTGGTGCTGGATGAGCCTAATATTGAAAATATTAACTTCGATGGCACTGATGGTAAATTTAATGACGTATTTAACGCCTTGGCTAAAACTGTGGGCGGTGAAATGTTGAATGGCTTAACGCTTTATACCGTGAAGTCAGAAGATTTAAAATTTGGCGGCACTACTTATGCGCCAAAAGACATGGTGGTTACAGATAGTGGTTTGCAGCTAACGCTTACGCCACAACATTAATAATCGGTATATGTGGGGCCTGCAATTGCGGGGTTTTTAATGATGAAATCAATCGCTTTTCTACTAGCCATTTTAATTGCCTTAACTTCAGTTGCGGCAGACGCTGCAATTAAGAAGAAATACAAAAAAAATGGTAAAAAAAGTACGCAAATAGTCTCGCCCTATGTCATTAGTATTGGGTACCCCACCACCATCGCAGCATTTAATGCTGTTCAAGCGCGATCTGATGTTGTCATTAAATCCAATGCCAAGCCATTTGGTTGGCAACAACGCAATGGACCATGGTTTGTGGTGAATGAACGGCCTAACTCGAAAGAACAAGCTAATTTTGAGTGGGCATTCACCGAACCTGGTCACTATGCGCATCCCAGCGTGATTAAGCGTATGATAGATATTGGTTCTACAGACCACGTGTATGTTGATATGGCCTTTAAGTGTGGCGCTGCAAATAGGTCTGATTGCGATAAGCTTTTGACCGAATTTAAAGAAGTTAATTTATTCATTAACAAAGTTTATCAAAAAAAATATATCGTTACCGCAGATGGAAAACCAGCATGGGTTGGCGTGGATAGCTTAGACTAGGTTTGTAACAGCTCAATGTTTAACTGGACTTTGCCAACCAAAAATTTTGGCCCACCCACTCCCCGACTAAAACATTCGAAGACAAGCTCTACAAAAGCAACATTGCAGCCACATTACGGCCTTCACTCATTAAAATGTTGTAAGTTCGGCAAGCTGCGGCGGTGGTCATACATTCTATCGGAATGCCTTGCGCGGTAAGATCTTGAAAAATTTTAGGGTGCAAAAATTGGTGTTTTTCACCTGTGCCTAATAAAACCACTTCTGGCTTTAACGCAACAATTTGCGCAAAATGTGCTTCTGATAAGTTGGAAAAATCAGTTGCTTGCCAATCAAATATGAGCTTATCGGCCATCACAATCAAATTTTGTGCATAGCACTGTTTGTTGATTTCAACAAAATTCCCATCATCACCCGCGCCATAACCTGTGATTAAATAATGGTTTTCTGCGGTGGTTAAATGTAGTTTCATGGAGCTGTTCTCATGCTGCTATTCTAGCGCGCTCTGCATTGAACGAAAACCCCAATCTAATGTAAAATAGTGCCTTATGACCTCGCCTAAAAAACCAAAATTACTCGCTAAATCCAACAAACTAGCTAACGTTTGCTACGATATTCGTGGCCCCGTGCTACAACGCGCCCGCCAAATGGAGGATGAAGGCCAGCGCATTATTAAGCTGAATATTGGCAACCCTGCTTCTTTTGGTTTTGAAGTACCCGAGGAAATTCAATTAGACGTGATTCGCAACATGGGCGATGCAGGCGGCTATACCGATAGCAAAGGCTTATTCGCGCCGCGCAAAGCCATTATGCACTCCACACAGGCCAAGCATATCAAATGCGTAACAGTAGATGACATAATTATCGGCAATGGCGTTTCTGAACTAATCGTAATGGCAATGCAAGCGCTGGTGAATAATGGCGACCAAGTGCTAGTGCCGATGCCAGATTACCCGCTGTGGACAGCCGCTGTGACGCTGGCAGGCGGCACAGCACAGCATTATGTTTGCGATGAAGCGACTGGTTGGTTGCCCGATTTGGTCGATATGGAAGCTAAGATCACCCTCAAAACGCGTGGCATTGTGGTGATTAATCCGAATAACCCCACAGGTGCGCTGTACCCCCGCGAGACGCTGTTGGGCGTGATTGATATTGCGCGCCGCCACGATCTGGTGATTTTTGCCGACGAAATTTACGATAAAGTGTTGTACGATGGCGAGATTCACACTTCAATTGCCTCGCTGGCGGATGATGTGCTGTTTGTGACTTTTAATGGGCTTTCTAAAAATTATCGCACTTGCGGCTATAGAGCGGGCTGGATGGTGATTTCGGGCGAGAAAGACCATGCGACTGATTATATTGAAGGCTTGAACATGCTAGCCTCCATGCGGCTGTGCGCCAATGTACCAGGGCAGCTCGCCATACAAACCGCGCTCGGTGGCTATCAAAGCATAGAAGACTTAGTTGCACCTACAGGCAGGCTTTGCAGACAGCGTGATTTGGCTTACGACTTGCTAACGGCAATCCCTGGCGTAACTTGCGTTAAGCCTAAGGCCGCCATGTATTTGTTCCCAAAATTAGATTCAAAAATCTACCCAATTAAGGATGATCAACAATTTATTTTAGAGCTTTTGCTAGAAGAAAAAGTATTGCTGGTTCAAGGTACAGGCTTTAATTGGAAAACGCCAGACCACTTGCGCATTGTATTTTTGCCCAATGTGGACGATTTGACCGAAGCGATCAAACGCATCGCGCGGTTTTTAGAAAATTATAGAAATAAGCATGCAGAATTAAATAGCCCAAAAATTGGAGTAGCAGTGTGAAGCAATTAAACGTAGGGCTTTTAGGAATAGGCACCGTTGGTGGCGGCACTTACACCGTTTTAACGCGTAACGCAGCTGAAATCACACGCCGCACTGGTGTTGAGATTAAAGTGGTGCAAGTCGCCGATAAAAATATTGAGCTTGCCAAAAAAGTCACAGGTGGCAAAGTAGATATTACCGATGACGCATTTGCCACCGTGAGCAACCCTAATGTGGACGTGGTGGTTGAGCTGATTGGTGGCTACAATTTAAGCAAACAATTGGTATTAAAAGCCATCGAAAACGGCAAGCATGTAGTGACTGCCAATAAGGCACTTTTGGCTTTGCATGGCAATGAGATTTTTGCGGCAGCACAAGCTAAAGGCGTGATTGTAGCGTTTGAGGCGGCAGTTGCAGGCGGCATTCCCATTATTAAAGCGCTACGCGAAGGTTTGGGCGCCAATAAAATCGAGTGGGTGGCGGGCATTATTAATGGGACTACTAATTTCATACTTACCGAAATGCGCGAAAAAGGCTTGGCGTTTGCGGATGTGTTAGGCGAAGCCCAGCGTTTGGGTTATGCCGAGGCGGATCCGACCTTTGACGTAGAAGGCATTGACGCTGCACACAAATTAACCATCATGTCTGCGATTGCATTCGGTATGCCGATGAAGTTTGAGCAAGCCTACACCGAAGGTATTACCAAACTGCAACAAACCGATATTAAATATGCCGAAGAGTTAGGTTATCGTGTGAAACTGCTTGGCATTACTAAGCGCACCGATGCTGGCGTAGAGCTGCGTGTGCATCCAACATTAATCTCAGAAAAACGTTTAATTGCCAACGTCAATGGTGCGATGAATGCCGTGGTAGTGAAGGGCGACGCGGTTGGCCCAACGCTGTATTACGGCGCGGGTGCAGGCGCAGAACCCACCGCCAGCGCGGTGGTGGCAGATTTAATGGATGTAGCGCGATTGAGTAGTGCG
>JANLWF010000059.1:0-1781 GCA_031364385.1 Methylotenera sp. | reverse complement strand
ATTTTCCCACGCCTTATCAATAATCGCATGTTCGATGGATTTAATACCGACAGGGTCATTATTGATATTGAGCGTACATGCGGCCTCGCACGGGGCTGGGCAAATGCGGCCAGTAAACTCAGGAAAGTTATTGGTGGAATGTAGCACATCAATCGCCGACTTCCAATCTTGGTTATAAACCAAATCGTTGAAATCGGGGATGATATTGTTGACGGGGCAGCCCGTGGTGCAGAAGGGAATACCGCAATCCATACAGCGAGCGCCTTGTTGCTTGGCTTGGTCATCCGTTAAATGCAATACAAATTCTTTATAGTTTTTAATGCGGTCTGATACTGGCAAGTTTGCCTCGCTTAGACGTTCGAATTCCATGAAACCCGTGACTTTTCCCATTATGCGGCTACCAATACTTTATCTTCTGCAAGTTCAATTAAAGCGCGTTTATACTCGTTCGGCATCACTTTTACAAATTTGCCGCGCGCGTGTTCCCAATCTGCCAAAATTGCCTTGGCGCGGGCGCTGCCCGTATATTCTACATGTTTGTTGATTAAGGCCAACAGCGTCACTTCATCTGGTTGATCCAGATGATGCACGGCATCACTGGCTACGCTTGCCTGATGCACCACTTTTTCTAGCGACACCATGCCCATATTGCAGCGTTTAGCAAACAAGCCATCTTCATCATACACATAGGCTACGCCGCCACTCATACCTGCGGCGAAGTTTTGGCCAGTTAGGCCAAGCACCACCACTGTGCCACCTGTCATGTACTCGCAACCGTGATTGCCTAAGCCTTCTACTACGGCACTAGCGCCTGAATTTCTTACACAGAAACGCTCGCCCGCCACGCCGTTAAAATAAGCCTCGCCCGTGGTTGCGCCATACATCACCGTATTGCCTATGATAATATTTTCGTGCGGAACGCCCCTAAATGCAATTGGCGGTTTAATCACGATGCGGCCGCCACACAGGCCCTTGCCGACGTAATCGTTGCCTTCGCCCGTTAAATTAAAAGTGATGCCTTTGGCCAAAAACGCCGCAAAACTTTGGCCTGATGTGCCAGTAAAATTCACATGAATTGTGTCGTCCACCAAGCCAGTATTGCCGTAGCGCATTGCCACTTGGTGGGACAACATGGTGCCAACAGTGCGATTGGTATTAGTAATCGGCAAATCAATCACGACTTTTTGCTTTGTTTCTAGCGCATTTTTGGCCAACTCAATCAATTGGTTATCTAGCGCGCTTACCAGATTATGGTCTTGCTCTTCCACATGACGGCGTGCCACGCTGGCTGGCATATCCACTTGATGGAACACTTTACTAAAATCTAGACCGTGAATTTTCCAGTGATCAATGCCCGCTTTCATATCCAGCAAATCGCTGCGACCGATTAAATCGTCAACCTTGGCGATACCAATACTTGCCATCAATTCGCGCAATTCTTCCGCAATAAAGAAGAAGAAGTTCACCACATGCTCTGGTTGACCAGTAAATTTTTTGCGTAATTCTGGGTCTTGTGTCGCCACGCCCACAGGGCAGGTATTTAGATGACATTTACGCATCATAATGCAGCCCTCAACCACCAATGGCGCGGTGGCAAAGCCAAATTCATCTGCGCCTAATAGCGCGCCAATCAATACATCGCGACCTGTTTTTATTTGACCATCTACCTGCACCACTACGCGACCACGTAATTGGTTTAATACCAAGGTTTGTTGCGTTTCGGCTAGGCCAAGCTCCCACGGCGTACCCGCGTGCATTACGCTAGAAATCGGCGAAGCGCC
>JANLWF010000026.1:0-4385 GCA_031364385.1 Methylotenera sp. | reverse complement strand
TCTTGCACTTCATCGCGCAGCATGTGGATGCGATGCAGCGCGCGGCTTAAGCGTTTATCGGTGCGCACAATGCCAACATAGTTCCACATAAAGCGCCGCAGCTCATCCCAAGTGTGGGTAATCAGCACTTCTTCATCGGCATCGGTGACGCGGCTTTCATCCCATTTTGGCAGTTGAGTAAAGGTTTGTTTTGGCGCGTCTAAAATATCTGCTGCCGCCGCGCGACCAAATACTAAACATTCCAATAACGAATTACTGGCGAGCCGATTCGCGCCGTGCAAGCCTGTACAAGCTGTTTCGCCAATGGCATATAAATTGGCGATGTCGGTTTTGCCTTGCGCATCCACCATCACGCCGCCGCAACTGTAATGCGCGGCTGGCACCACGGGGATTGGCTGCTGGCTAATATCGATGCCAAGCTCTAAACAGCGCGCGTATATATTGGGGAAATGTTCTTGAATAAACGCCAGCGGTTTATGGGTAATATCTAAATACACGCAATCTAGCCCACGTTTTTTCATCTCGAAGTCGATGGCGCGGGCGACTACGTCTCTTGGTGCAAGTTCTTCGCGGCTGTCGTGTTCTGGCATGAAGCGCGTGCCATCTGGAAGCCTTAGCAGGCCGCCTTCGCCACGAACTGCTTCAGAAATCAAAAAAGACTTCGCGTGTGGGTGAAACAAACACGTGGGATGAAACTGAATAAACTCCATATTGGCGGCTCTGCAACCCGCACGCCAAGCCATTGCCATGCCATCGCCCGTGCTTACATCGGGGTTGGTGGTGTATAAATATACTTTGCCCGCACCGCCTGTGGCTAACACCGTATTTTGCGCTGCGATGGTGATGACTTTTCCAGTTTTTTTATCCAGCACATAAGCGCCTAGGCAACTATTTTCGGCTGTTGATTGATTCACTTTTTTGCGGGCTATTTTTTTAGAAGTCAGTAAGTCAACCGCAATATGATTTTCTAAAATCGTAATATTCGCGTGTTCACGCACTTTTTGCGCTAAAGTTTTTTGCACCGCCTGACCTGTGGCATCGGCCACATGTACAATGCGGCGCTGACTATGGCCGCCTTCGCGGGTGAGATGCAGCCCGCTGTTATTGGCCTCGCGCGTAAACTCTACGCCTTGGCTAATCAGCCATTCCACAGCCTCGCGCGCTTTCGTCGCCACCAAGCGTGTAATTACAACATCGCACAAACCCGCACCCGCGATTAATGTATCTTGAATGTGCTCTTCAATACTGTCTTCAATGCTGCCTTCATTATTCAACACCGCCGCAATGCCGCCCTGCGCCCAGCTACTGGCGCTGTCGGAAACCTCGCGCTTACTCACAATGCATACACGTTTTTGGTCGGCTACTTGCAGCGCCATGGTAAGCCCAGCAAGGCCGCTGCCGATAATCAGTACGTCGAATTGTTGCGTCATAAATACTTTATAAATAGCACGATTGAATGAACTTATAAGAGTTTAGCTGTGTCTTTACTGTTAAGCTAGTAAAGATAAGAAGTGCTTTATTTTCTGGCGGGGACTACAAAAGTAGGATTTAGAATAAATGCCGGAGGAAGACATGCTACAGACGAGAAAAATTGAGGAATTATCACGCTCAAGTTTCGTGGAATCCGCCCCACAGGCGTATACTACGGGCTATAAGAATACGAGCGTAGGGAGTAATACCTCAATGGCTGATAAGCCAATAACTAGTGCCAATGCAGGTAATCGTGAGCTTGACCAAATATTAGTTGAGCGCGCACAGCAAGGCGACAAAAAAGCTTTCGGCATGTTGGTGGAAAAATACCATCGCAAGCTAGGGCGCTTGCTTGGGCGCATGATTCGCGATCAAGCTGAGGTTGAAGACGTGGTGCAAGAATCGTTTATTAAGGCGTATCGCGCACTGCACAATTTTAGAGGGGATAGCGCGTTTTATACTTGGCTTTACAGAATCGGCATCAATACAGCTAAGAATTACTTAGTCTCAATGGGCAGACGTCCGCAAGTCATGCAAGAAGTTGAGATAGATGACGTCGAAAACTTTGATGATGGCAGCGAAATGCGCACCATGGATACGCCAGAAACTGCGTTGATGACCAAACAAATCGCGCAGGTGGTGAATGATACAGTGGCCAGTTTGCCAGAGGAATTACGCACCGCGATTACTTTGCGTGAGATTGAAGGTTTAAGTTATGAGGAAATTGCAACCTTGATGCAATGCCCAATAGGCACCGTGCGTTCACGCATATTTAGAGCGCGCGAGACAATTTCGGAAAAATTAAAACCGTTATTGGATACGCCAGACGGCAAGCGCTGGTAGGTTATTGGTTATTATTAGAATTTAGGGATTAAACGCATTAGTTTTATTTGAGGTAAGAAAAATGAAAGATCAATTATCTGCATTAATGGATGGCGAGTTTGATACTGAAAGCTCAGAACATCTCATTACGTCAGTCAAATCAGGCGGCGAGCTGAAAAGCTGTTGGACGCATTACCATTTAATAGGTGATGCCATGCGTGGCGAGGTTTACATGAGCCGCGATTTTAGTCATCGTGTGATGAACGCACTAGAAGCTGAGCCTACATTATTAGTACCTAACGGTCAGAATCAAGCGCAAATCACAAGCAAGCAATCCGCTTACAAAACGCCTAAGTTTTGGTCGGTTGCCGCATCTGTTGCGGCAGTGATGTTTGTGGGTGTGATGGTATTGCAGCAACAAATAAATCAACCTGAAGCGCTTGCACCTGTGGAAATCGCGCAAAGCGTGCCGACTGAATATTTACAGGCTCATCAGGCAGCCGCACCTAGCAATGCTGCGTATTACATTCAAGCTGCTAATTATACGGAACCACAGCAATAATGTTGCGTGCAGTATTTGTAGGGTTATTAGTGCTTGTAAGCGCTAATAGTCATGCTGCGGATGATGCTTGGTTTGTGTTGCAAAAATCTGCCTATGCATCGCGCGAGCTGAATTATCAAGGCGTGTTTGTGTATCAAAATGGAAAACAAACGCGCTCAGTACAAATCACCCACATGAACAACGCTGGACAAGAGTTAACCCGTAATGTGGTGCTGGATAATAACATAACATCAGGTCAGGTTAATCAACCGCGTGAAGTGTATAGCCAAGGTAAAGACATTGTGATTTTTCGGCCACAAAACCAAAAAATGGTGATTGAAAAGCGTCGTGGTCAGAACCTTTTCCCCGCTATGCTACCAACTGACTTAGTGGCCATTAAAACTAGTTACACAGCGCGCCTTGGTACTTTGGAGTATGTCGCTGGACGAGAAGCACAAATTGTCGAGCTAGTACCTAAAGATGCATTTCGATATAGCTATAAAATTTGGGCCGATACCGAATACGGGCTTTTGCTAAAAATGACATTGATTGACAGCAAAAATCAAACCTTAGAACAAATTGAATTTAATCAGCTCAGCATGCTTAATTCGCAAGACGAGAATTGGTTTAAGCCGAGAATTGATGTGAAAAAAAGCTACGTGATGGAAGACGCCACGGCAGTTAATCAAATAACCAACGATTGGGTTGTGACTGAGCTACCTGTTGGCTACACCAAGGTTGATCACAGAGCGCTGGTGGTGCCAGGCAAAACCGCGCCTGTGGATCAAATTATATTTTCTGACGGCATCGCCTCAGTCTCATTATTTATAGAGCCGCTCACCAAAGGCATGCATCCCAAGATGGGACACATGCTGATTGGCTCTACCAATATTTGCGCTAATGTGATTAATGGCTATCAGGTTACGGTGGTGGGTGAAGTGCCTGCGGCTACCGTGATGCAAATTGCCAAAGCAGTGAGCTTTAAAAAACAAACTGCATCCAGTAAGTAATTATTTTTTTAATTAACTATTCTTAGCACTACAAATAGAAGAATCATGATAGAAGAACGCGCCGTCATTCTCTCGCTCGAAAGCGAACCCTCCGCAGCAGATTCAACCGCCACGCTAGAAATTGAACGCAAAATCGCCTGTGGTTTGTGCGGGCAAACGCGCGGTTGTGGCAACTCTATTTGGGGCAAACTGTTTGCTCATCAATCTACTGCTTTTAAAGCACAAAACCGTATCAACGCAAAAGTGGGTGACAGCGTTATAGTAGGTATCAACGAAAAAGCGTTGCTAAAAAGTGCTTTTTTGCTCTATATATTGCCACTTGCAACCATGTTAATTGGTGCCATATTAGCGACACAAATACATGATACAAATGGTTACGCTATGTTGGGTGCGTTGTTTGGTTTAGTGCTGGGCTTTGTGTGGGTAAAAGGCCACGCGATGTCGAGCAGTTATTTTAAGCTGCAACAACCTGTGATTTTAAGGTTGGCAACGCAAGAAACAACAGTTAGTTTTGATTAAACAATATTTAAGGAAAAATAGTA
>JANLWF010000385.1:0-5777 GCA_031364385.1 Methylotenera sp. | reverse complement strand
TCGAATGCTGGACTTGAACCACCACGCTCAGCACTTGTTGCACTATTACCGCCGCCAATAGCATTCCAAGCTTGCGTTACACCTGCTGTAAAGCTGAAGCCATTCCAGTTTGGTGATGAGTAAGCAATTTGTGATTTCCAGTCAGCATACATAAAACCAGTACCAATACGGCCTAATGTCGTTGTGTTACCAGCCAACAAGCCAGCACCAGAACCAACACCTAACAATGTCATGTCGTTCAAAATAGCGTCAGAAGCATAAATACCTAAGTCTTTACCAACTTTGATAGAACCCCATGATTTGTCGCCAAAAGTCAAAAATGCCTGACGATTTTCTTGGTTGTTTGGACTATTTTGCTCACCAGCTTGTGTTGTTGAAGCACCTGGGTTAATGCTGATTGTGAAACCAACATCTAAATCGTTTTGGCGGGTTTTGCCAGAAACGCTTAGGTAGTTTGGTAACAAACCAGTTGTGATATTTGCTACTGAGTCGCCATTTGCACGCTCTGTAGCGCCACCTAAACCAACTTGGTCGCCACTTGCATTTGTGTGTGTGTAGTAAGCGTTTACAATACCGCCGATGTCTAATGTCCAATCGCCTGCTGGAATCATGATGCCAGCGTTAGCGCTTGAAGCACCAGCCAATAAAGCTGCTGCAACTGCTAATTTAATTGTGTTATTCATATAAATCTCCAAGTTTTTTGTTTCTAAAAGGTTTACTGCTTGTTTAAAACTTAAAATCGTACTGCTAAAATACCCTCATTTTTGACACTTTAATTATTGCTAATAGGTAGAACCAAAAACGAGAAAGTTCGCGAACTCTCTCAGATTTTATTTATAAATTTGTTTATAGTGCAAATTTACATCTATTTACTAAGAAGGTGCAGCTAGTATGCCAAAAGATGGCTTTTAAGGGCAAGTGTTTTGTGGCTTTATGGCACAGTTATATGCAATTGTTGTAATAGCGCAACATTAGAACCGTCATGCCGTACTTGATACGGCATCTTGCTGCTTATTCACGAGATTGCGGGTCAAGCCCGCAACGACAGAAATAAAGCCCAGAGAGACAAGTACTATAGTGTGCAATGACAAAAAAACATTGTCGTGCTGAACTTAGTCCAGCATTTTAGCCAATAATTGACCCATACAAATCACGCCAATTTGGATTTAGTTCACTATTAAGTCAATCTTCCACTGTCTATGCCAGTTTTTAAGCTGTTTTTCTCTGGCAATTGCACTATTTACATCATCTGTTTGCTCAAACCAAACTAACATCTCAAGATTATATCTTGCGGTAAATCCTTTAAATAGATGATTTCTATGTTCGTACACACGTCGAATTAAGTCGTTTGTTACGCCTACATATAAAACACCGTTGGGCTTATTTGACATGATGTAAATGTAATAACTCATGTGCTGAATTTTACGAGATTGCGGGTCAAGCCCGCAATGACAGAAACTGAGTACGCAATGACAGAATGCGCTCTTAGGGACAGACAATATTGTCATGCCGTACTTGATACGATATCTTGCTATTTAATTCACAAGATTGCGGGTCTAGCCCGCAATGACAAAATTGAGCACGCATTGACATTAAGTTTTAAAAATACTCTTCTACCGCAAATAGTCTTCGGTGTTCGCGTATGGCAAATCTATCCGTCATACCAGCAATATAGTCCGCCACAGCGCGGGCTTTGTCAGCTTTGGCGTGTTGTTGAAATTCAAGCGGCATAAGTCCAATATCGCCTATAAACACGGCGAAAAGCTCGCGGATAACGCGTTCTGCCTTGGCGCTCATGCGATTGACTTTGTAATGTTGGTATAAATTTTTGCGCAAAAATTGTTTTAAGGCTAAATTTTTGGCAGCCATGTCCTCACTAAAGCTTACTAAATAAGGCGCTCGGCGTATGTCTTGAATATTTTTTGGTGCATTTTTGGCGATATTCGTGGTACTGTTTTCGCATAAATCGACCACCAACACGTTAATCATCCTTCTTATCGTCTCGTGAATCAGCCGTTTTTGCTCGAGTTTGGGATGCCTGGCTTTCACAATATCGAGCTGAGAGGCGAATAGCTCAACGCCTTGCAGTTGCTCAATGGTAATTAAGCCCGAACGTAGGCCATCGTCAATATCGTGGTTGTTGTAGGCGATTTCATCGGCAAAGTTGGTTACTTGCGCTTCTAAGCTGGGTTGCGTTTTATTGGTAAAGCGCGCGCCTACATCGCCCAATTGCTTGGCGTTTTTGATTGAGCAATGTTTGAGAATACCTTCGCGCAGCTCAAATGTGAGGTTGAGCCCATCAAATTCAGCATAGCGCTGCTCTAGCTTATCTACCACACGTAACGATTGCAAATTATGCTCAAAACCGCCAAAGCCTTTCATACAATCATTCAACGCGTCTTGCCCAGCATGGCCAAACGGCGTGTGGCCAAGATCGTGCGCTAGAGCAATGGCTTCGGTAAGGTCTTCGTGTAAATTAAGCGTGCGCGCGATACCGCGGGCCAGCTGGGCGACTTCTAAGCTGTGCGTCAGGCGAGTGCGAAATAAATCGCCTTCGTGATTCACAAATACTTGTGTTTTGTATTCTAAACGGCGAAAAGCCGTAGAGTGAATAATTCGATCGCGATCGCGCTGAAAGGCGTTGCGTAAAGGTGATTCGTGCTCTTCATGGCTTCGGCCTAGAGAGTTGTCGGGATTGGCGGCGTAAGGGGCGAGATTGGTCATATTATTAACATTTATCGCAACGAGTCGTCGCTCCTACAAAATCTATCATAGGTGAGGCGACTCGCCGCGATTGGCACTTTTTCATTTTAAATCCAGCGTAGCTTTTAATGCATCAGCGTCATAATCACTAGTAATCACCGCTTTGCCAATGCCTTGCTGCAACACCAGCCTAATTTTGCCATTCTCTACTTTTTTATCAGACTGCATTAAATCCAGGTACTTTTCTGCGCCTAATTGAGGTGCCTTGAGAGGCAGGCTGGATGCGGCTAAAAGCGCATGTATTCTTTTCACTTCCACCTCTTTTAACCAGCCCATGCGTTGCGATAAATCAGCCGCCAACATGGTGCCAGCCGCCACAGCCTCGCCATGCAGCCACACGCCATAGCCCATGGCGTTCTCAATCGCGTGGCCAAAAGTATGGCCTAAATTAAGCAAGGCGCGTTCGCCCGTTTCATGTTCGTCAGCGGCAACTACCTCAGCTTTGTTTTTGCATGAGCGATAGATGGCATACATGATCACGGCTTCATCCAGCGCCATGAGCTTGCTCATATTCACTTCAAGCCAATCAAAAAATTCAGCATCGCGAATCAAGCCATACTTAATGACTTCGGCCACGCCAGCTGAGAGCTCGCGCTGTGGCAAAGTTTGTAAAGTATCAATATCTGCTAGCACTACTTTAGGCTGATAAAACGCACCTATCATGTTTTTGCCAAGCGGATGATTAATACCAGTTTTGCCGCCAACGCTAGAATCCACTTGCGATAATAGGGTAGTGGGAATTTGGATGAACGGTACACCGCGTAAATAGGTAGCGGCAGCGTAGCCTGTTAAATCGCCAATCACACCGCCTCCAAGTGCGATTAAAGTGGTGCTACGTTCACAACGACTTTTGAGCAGAGCATCGTAAATTAAATTAAGCGTTTCACTATTTTTATATGCTTCGCCATCTGGCAGAATGATTTCTATCACGCTCACACCCGCATCGCGCATAGGCTGTGCCAGTTTCTCAAGATATAGCGGCGCAACAGTTGTGTTGGTCACAATCGCTACTTGCTTGCGTTTTAAATGCGGCAGTATTAGATCTGCTTGAGTGAGTAAGCCTGAGCCAATATGGATTGGATAAGTGCGATCGCCAAGAGCCACGAGTAGTGTTTGCATCATAGATTTTATTTTATAGTTTGGTTAAAGATTTTTCTATCTGACTAAGTATGTTCGCCACAGGCTGATTGCCAGTATCAAAAATTAACGTAGCTGTTTGCGTGTATAGCGGGTTACGCTCTGTGTAAAGTTGCTCTAGTTTAGCGCGAATATCTACATTTTGCAGCAAAGGTCGATGTTTATCGTTGCGTGTTCTATACCAAAGCTCATTCACATTGGCGCGCAGGTAAATTACAGTGCCGCCAGCTTGCAGCAAGCTTCGATTCTCTTCTGCAATCACCGCTCCTCCGCCTGTAGCCATCACAATATTATCAAGCTGTGTAAGTTCTTCAATCACCGCAGTTTCACGCTTACGAAAGCCCACCTCACCTTCTAGCTCGAAAATCACAGGTATTTTTACGCCTGTGCGTTTTTCAATTTCATGATCGGTATCGTAAAATGTTTTGCCTAAATGTTTGGCCAGCAGCTTACCAATGGTGGTTTTACCCGCACCCATTAAGCCTATAAAAAAAATGTTGCTCGTATTGGTCACCACAATAAAAAATGCCTATCACGTTATGATAGGCATTTTAAGGCAAAGCGAGCGTTCTGTCAGGTATGCGTTGTTTTTAAGTTATCTTAAACCCAAGCTTTCATCCATAATTCTTGGGGTGATGAAAATTAGCAGCTCAGTTTTATCTTCTACTTTAGATCTACGTTTAAACGCATTGCCAATAATCGGTAAATCTCCAAAGAAAGGCACTTTGTCAACATCGTTACGTTCAGTTTGCTCGTAAATTCCACCCAATACAGCCGTTTCACCGTTAGCCACTAACACTTGAGTAGTCACATTCTGTGTGTCAATAGAAGGTACACCAGCAAATACTTGCCCTACCCTTTCTTTTCTCACGTCCAAGTCCATAATAATTTTATCATCTGGGGTAATTTGTGGCGTTACTTCTAAGCTCAACACCGCCTCTTTGAACGACACTGTTGCTGCACCGCTACTAGAAGCCTCTAAATAGGGGATTTCTGTGCCTTGGGCGATTTTAGCTTTTTGCTGATTAGCCGTTGTGACACGCGGGCTTGAAACAACCTTACCGCGCTTGTCGCTTTCTAGTGCTGTTAGCTCCAAATTGAGTAATAATCCTGCAGGCAACCTAAATAAACTGAATGCCACACTACCAAATGCGTTTGCAACAGGTAAATTTGAATTTAAACCCCCAGTGCCAGCCGTTATACCTCCAGGGCCAGTAGTTGTTACTGCAGATGTTTGATTTAGGCTTCCGCCAATAAATGTTGTTGTTTTACCTGAGTTAGCTTGAGACTGTACGCCAAATCTTGCTCCAAGCTCTTTACTAAATTTTTCGTCAGCTAATACTAAGCGTGATTCGATCATTACTTGTCTTACTGCAACGTCAGTTTTATTGATGATGGCCTGAATTTCTTCCAGTTTCTTTGCGGTATCTTGAATAAACAAGGTGTTAGTGCGAGGATCCATCACTGCAGTACCACGTTTAGATAAAATACTTTTGTTTTGTCCACCTGAGCTACCGCCCGATTTTGATCCCGTGAGGATATCTTTAAAGGCTTCAGCTTTTTGGTATTTAAGTACAAATACCTCGGTACGTAACGGTTCTAAATCCTCAATCGCATTGACTGCCTCTAATTGTGCTTTTTCTTTTGCAGCGACTTCTTCAGCTGGAGCCACAGTAATCACGTTGCCTATTTTGCGCATCGCTAAGCCTTTATTTTGCATAATGATATCCAGCGCCTGATCCCATGGCACATCCTTGAGTCTTAAAGTGATATTACCTGTAACGGTATCACTAGCAATAATATTTAACCCTGTAAAATCAGCAATTACTTGCAATACCGAGCGCACCTCAATGTTTTGGAAATTAAGCGAAAGTTTT
>JANLWF010000366.1:0-1838 GCA_031364385.1 Methylotenera sp. | reverse complement strand
GCCACATTTGTTTGCTTAATTTCATGGTAATTCCTTTTTATTTGCTTCGTTTTTCACCGCTTCGTCGCCGCTACTCAACCCCAATATGCTTTGAATATCTGCTTCCGCTTGGTGCGCCAAAGCCAATGTTTGAATATATTGTGTTTTGGCTTGAAACAAAGTGCGCTGGGCATCCAGCACTTCTAAAAAGCTAAACTTACCAAACTCAAAGCCTTTGCGCGCCGCTTCATAAGCACTTTGTGCACCCAGCAATATTTCTTGGCTATAAGTGCCCGCTGCATCTACTTGCATTTGTCTGCGTAAATAAGCATCGGCAAGCTCGGTATTTAATTGGTTTTCTAAAGCTGTTTTTTCATCTAATGATTGCGTTTCACGCGCTTTAGCGCTTTGCCAATTACCTTGATTTTTATCAAATAGTGGGATGGGGATAGATAAGCCAATAATGGCTTGGGTAATACCACCTAGCTCTTCATTACGGCGCGCACCTAGGCTTAAGGTCACATCTGGCATTTGTTTCGATTTTTCAATCTCACTGAGTGCTTGTTTTTGCGCAATCGCAAGGCTAGCCTTCTTTAGACGTGGTGAGTTTGGCAACTGTGCCGCTAACTCACTTAATGCGGGCAGTGTATTGAATTTGTCTAGCTCGCCAATTACGGTAAATGCTGTTGTTTCAGCTGATGCTAAACCTTTGCCCCATAAGCTAGTTAAACGTTTTTTTGCAGCGGCCAATTGTTGATTAGCTGTGGCTAGCTCTATTTTCAAGCCTGCTTCGGTAACTTTAGCTTTGGTTTCTTCTACGGGTGACACCTTACCTGCTAATACCCGCTTAGCTGTCGTCTCTTTTGATGTAGTAGCAATTTGTAGCAGCTCAGTTGCGAGTGATTGCGCTTGTTGTGCAGCCAGTGCTTCATAAAAAGCGGCATATACTTTGGCGCTTATTTCAGCTTGCGCTATGCGAATATCAGCATCGGCAATGGCTAAATTGGCATCCGCCGCCGCGATGCGCTTATCGCGCTTGCCCGCTGTTTCTAATGGCTGGCTAATCAGCAAAGTTGAGTTGCGATAGCGGCTGCGTAAATCCTCCACTTGTGCCGATAATGTGGGATTGGGTCGCGTGGCGGCCTGCAAGGCTTGGCCGCTCTCGACCTCGCGCCCGCTTAATGCGACAGCAATATCAGGGTTAGCTTGCAACGCTAAGGCGGTGGCTTCATCTAAGCTAATACCAGCTAGGCCAGTATTCGCTAGTCTAGTACCTGCTAGACCGGTATTTTCTGCAGCAATTGCAGGTGTTATTAAGCCAAATTGTGCGCTTAAATTGAGTAATACAAAAAATAAAAATTGGGCGTAACGCATACCATTCTCCTAGAAATAGAAAAATCGGCGAGCGTAAATATGAGGTGTTTAAATAATGTGTGTCAGCTCGCCGAATTAAACGGGAGCTGACCAGTTAGGGCGGTCTAGCGCATTAGAGACTGGCGCATGGTAGGAAAACAAATACTGTCTTGAAAAATGACTACCAATGGGCTCGAAAACAGGCAGCACTTGGTACAGTAACTCGCCACATGACATATGAAATAATCCGTAATGCACGTGATTTTTGCTGGTTGATGTATCGCTATCATTTTGATTAGCGTTTAAGGTGTCGCTAAGCTGGACTAAATCAGCTTGAACCATATCAAGCGGTGTTAAATCAATCTTAACTGCGTCAACCTCATGTGCGTGGTGGCCAAAATGCTCACCAGTATCACTAACACCATGCGTGTCATAGCTTGCGACCATAGCCCAAGCAAACTGGTAAGGCAACAAGCACATCATTAAGATTAAAAAAAGCTTTCTCA
>JANLWF010000331.1:0-3489 GCA_031364385.1 Methylotenera sp. | reverse complement strand
TCGATGCGTCCTGCAACCACTCTCAATACAGTCGTGCGGTTGTTGTAGCCCCACGCAATGTGCGCGGGTGCCCATGTGGTGCCAGACAGCGATTGGCCGATGACCAAGCGTTTGTAAGAGTTGACGCTGGGTGCGTGAAACGCTGCCAGTGCTGGGCTGTGGGTGAGCAAGCCAGCAATACAAGCTCGACCAATTTTTGATACGCCGTGTGAATCGGTTTTATCTGCTATCACTGCGTTTCCATTAGCATCGGTAAGCGATAAATGCATGTGTAAGCCGCTACCAGGACGGTCTGCAAACGGTTTTGGCATTAAGGTAAAAATTAAGCCTGCTTCTTCGGCAATAAAACTTGCCGCCATTTTAAATAGCGTAAATCTATCAGCGGCTTGCAGCGCGTCGCTGTAATGATAATTCAGCTCGTATTGGCCGCTGGCATCTTCATGGTCGATTTGAAACACATCGAAACCGCAAGCCGTTAGGCCAGTTTCCATTTTGCGCAATACATCTCTAACTCTTGCAAGCGCTTTTAAATCGTAAGATGGCTTATCTTGGTCATCTTTCGCACAAGGAATTGGGCGACGATTTTCGTCCGTTGTGACTAAGAAAAACTCTGGCTCAATACCTACATTCAGTGTTAACCCTAGTTGATTTAGCCGTTCTATTTGTTTAAGTAATACACGACGCGAGCAGCCAGAAAATTCTTTTCCGTCCACCATGCCGCTGCACACTATGCGCGCGTAGCCTGGCATCCAAGGCAGTGGCTGTAAAGTGCTTAAATCACCTTGCCCATAAAACTCAGAGCGCGCCCCATTTCTAGGTAGCCCAGTACCCCAAATGGAGGGTCCAGCAAAGCCTGCGCCCGCGCCTAAAATATCATCCAAATGTGCTACGGGAATGTATTTGCCTTTGGGCGAGCCGTGAATATCCACAAACTGCGCGATAATAGTGTGCACGCCAGCCACTTGCATGCGCGCTTTGGCTTGCTCAACTGTTTCGGTTTTTAGGCTTGTATCGTCCATATTTTAATCAAAATTAAATTTATACCCTAACTGTCACTCTGAGCGAAGCAAAGAATCCATTCACCATGCAAACTACTGGTTTCTTCGCTTCATTCAGAATGACGATGAAAATCAGGCTTTCAATAAAGCCCTATCAAGAATATCCAACGCCTCATCGAATACCGAATCTTGAATCGTCAGCGGGTACAAAAAGCGCAGCGCATTCACATACACGCCGCAGCTGAGTAAAATTAAGCCTTCTTCTAGCGCAGCGGCTTGTACGCGTTTCATCGCATCGGTGGATGGCTCATTGGTATTTGGGTCATAAAATTCTGCGGCAATCATCGAGCCTAAACCACGGATTTCCTTGATTGCTGGCACTTTTGCTTGCGCGGCTTTTAAGCGCGCGACCAATTTTTCACCCAAATAATTAGCACGCGCCACTAATTGCTCTTCTTCCATTACATCCAGCACGGCATGTGCCGCAGCAATCGCCAACGGGTTGCCCGCATACGTACCACCCAAACCGCCAGGCGCGGGGCCATCCATCGCCTCGGCTTTGCCACACACGGCAGATAACACCATACCACCTGCCAAGCTTTTCGCCATTACCATCATGTCGGGTATCACGTCGTAATGCTCGGTGGCAAATAGTTTTCCCGTGCGTCCAAAGCCTGTTTGTACTTCATCCATCACCAATAGAATACCGTGTTCATCACATTCTTTACGCAATGCGCGCATTAATGCTGGTGGCGCGACGTAAAAACCACCCTCACCTTGCACGGGCTCTATCATAATCGCGGCAATACGTTTTGGGTCAACATCGGCTTTAAATAAGGCGTGCAGGGCATTAATTGAGTCTTCCACCGTCACATCGTGTAATTCCATAGGGAATGGAATATGGTACACATCGGCAGGGAAAGGCCCAAAACCTACTTTATATGGCACCACTTTTCCTGTTAATGCGCAGGCCATCAGCGTGCGGCCGTGAAAGCCGCCAGAAAATGCAATAATGCCTGGCCGACCAGTACTGGCGCGGGCGATTTTTACCGCATTTTCCGCGCCTTCTGCGCCGCTAGAAAAAAAACACGTCTTTTTGGCATGTGTGCCAGGTGTAAGTTTATTGATGCGTTCGGCCAGCGTCACATAGCTTTCGTAGGGCAACACTTGATAGCAAGTATGGGTAAATCTCTCTAATTGTTCTTGAATAGCCGCAATAATTTTTGGGTGTCTGTGCCCTGTATTCAGCACCGCAATTCCACCACCAAAATCGATATAACGGTTACCTTCAATATCCCACACTTCAGAATTTAAGGCTTTGTCGATGAAAAAATTTGCCATCACGCCAATGCCACGCGGGGTAGCGGCTAGGCGGCGATTATGAAGATCACTGTTTGAAACCTGGGTGCTAATTAACTTATCGGTCATTTTGTTCATGATGCTATCCCTTTGCACAACTAATATTTGCTATATACATTTCGTCATTCTCGCGAAATCGAGAATGACGAAATCAAATTAACCGAATCCAAGTCGTCTTAAGTTCTGTGTATTTCTGCAAAGCGTGCAGCGATTTATCGCGCCCATTGCCGCTTTGTTTAAAGCCGCCAAACGGTACAGTAATGTCATCTTCATCATAACTATTTACATGCACTGTGCCTGCGCGTAATGCACGCGCGACACTATGCGCTTTACTGATGTCACGCGTCCACACAGCCGCCGCAAGGCCGTAAATTGTGTCGTTTGCAATTTTGATGGCTTCTTCCTGCGTGTCGAATGTGATGACTGAGAGCACTGGGCCAAAAATCTCTTCGGCAGCAATCGTCATATCGTTGGTCACGTTATCAAAAATGGTCGGACTGATATAAAAGCCGCCAGTTTCAGTGCGTACACGTTCGCCACCAGCCAATAGATTCGCGCCTTGTGCCTTGCCAGATGCAATGTATTTCAGTACATTCTCCATCTGCCCACAATCTACCATCGCGCCCATGCTGGTGTTGGGATCTAGCGGGTCGCCTGGTATATAATTAGGCAACTCTTTGAGTAATTTTTTGATGAATTCCTCTTTAATCGAACGCTCTACCAACAAGCGCGATGGCGCATTGCAGCTCTCGCCCTGATTGTAAAAAATCGAGCCAGCACTGGCTGCGGCGGCTTTGTCCATATCAATGCAATCGGCAAATATAATATTGGGCGATTTGCCGCCCAGCTCGCACCAAGCGCGTTTTAAGTTGCTTTGTCCTGCCATGATTTGAATTTTTTTGCCCACGGCGGTAGAGCCTGTGAACGCAATACAATCAACATCCATATGCAATGCCAATGGCGAACCCGCTTCTGCGCCATATCCTGGCACTACGTTTAGCACACCTGCTGGAATGCCTGCCTCTAAAGCTAAATCGCCTAATCTTAATGCGGTTAGTGGCGATTTTTCAGAAGGTTTTAGCACCACGCTATTGCCTGCCGCCAAGGCTGGTGCTATTTTCCAAGCCGCCAT
>JANLWF010000325.1:0-3911 GCA_031364385.1 Methylotenera sp. | reverse complement strand
GGTGCTAGGTGGTGTGACTAACGATTTGCTACAGCAGGCTAATTTATGCTCGCTGTTATCGCACTAATATGAGTGTTTGGAAACTGCCATGAATATCGAACATACCGAATTAATGTGGCTGGATGAGCAGCACGAAGTGTCACTGGACGAGCTGTTGGAGCTTTCAGGGCTATCGCTGCAAGAGTTACAACTGCTAGTAGAAAGCGGTGCCCTTGTTCCCAATCTGGTGCCAAATAACCTAACTTCAGATACTTGGCATTTCAGCAGTCATTGCATCGTATCAATACGCACGCTATCGCGGCTTAAGCAAGATTTTGAGCTAGAGCAAAACGTACTAGGTTTGATGCTGGTTTTTTTGGAGCGCATCCGTACGCTGGAGTTTAAATTGCGCGAGCTAGATCACACAAAGTAAGAAAAGATGACTGATTTAATAGCTATATTGAGCCACTCTCATAAAAGGAAATTACCATGCAAACAGAAATTTTAAAAGTAATAGGTATGACCTGCGGCGGCTGTGCCAGCAGTGTAACGCGTGCACTAGTAGCGATTGATGGTGTACACGATGTAAAAGTGACGCTATCCGCAGGCAAAGTTGCCAGTGAAGTAAACGTAAGTGAAGTAAATGTGCAATATGACGAACAATTCACCTCCCCCGATCAATTAAAACTAGCTGTTAAAGAGGCGGGTTATGCCATTGATTCAGGTAAGTAGCGCCGAATAAAACCAAGGAATAAAGCCGTGAATAATTTAGCGCAGGTTTCACTGAAAGACCCCGTTTGCGGTATGACGGTGACAGAGCAAGCTAGCCATGTGTTACAACATGAAGGCAAGCCTGTTTACTTTTGTAGCGCAGGCTGCAAGGCCAAGTTTTCGGCTAATCCTGCAAGCTATTTAGCTCCGGTGCTAAAATCAACAGCACCAGAATCAACGCCGACTAAAACCAATATTCAAACTGGCATAGTTTACACCTGCCCAATGCATCCAGAAGTGCGTCAAGCCAGCTTTGGGGTCTGCCCCAAGTGTGGCATGACGCTAGAGCCTGAGATGCCAGCGCTAGATGAGGGCGAGAGCCCAGAGCTAGTGGACTTCAAGCGCAGATTTATGTGGTCGCTGCCACTCACCATCATTGTCACTTTGCTGGCAATGTTGGGTCACCGCCTACAGTGGTTTGAGATGGCGACGCAAAGCTGGATTGAACTGGTGCTTAGCTTGCCCATTGTGCTGTGGGCAGGTTGGTCGTTCTTTCAACGAGGCACGCAGTCGGTACTTAATCGCAGCCCTAATATGTGGACACTGATTGGCCTAGGTACTTTTGCCGCCTTTGCTTATAGTGTTGTGGCGACAATAGCGCCTGGCGTGTTTCCTGCGTCTTTTATGGCTATGGGGCGCGTGGCGGTTTATTTTGAGGCGGCAGCGGTGATTATTTCGCTCACTTTGCTTGGGCAGATTTTAGAGCTTAAAGCACGGTCACAAACTTCGGCAGCGATTAAATCTTTGCTGGGCTTAGTACCCAAAACCGCGCGGCGTATCAATGCTGGTGGGCTTGAGGAAGATATTCCGCTTACTCACGTGCATGTTGGTGATGCGTTGCGCGTGCGCCCAGGCGAAAAAGTGCCAGTAGATGGCGTGGTGGTGGAGGGGGCTAGCGCGGTGGATGAATCAATGCTCACAGGTGAGCCGATGCCAGTGAGCAAACGTGTTGGCGATCTGTTAATTGGTGCCTCAATAAATACCAGCGGCGCGATTGTGATGCGCGCTGAAAAAGTCGGCGCACAAACGGTGTTAGCTAATATTGTGCAAATGGTGATGCAGGCACAGCGTTCAAGAGCGCCAATGCAGCGCATGGCAGATCAAGTGGCGGGTTATTTTGTCATTGCTGTTGTGGGCATTGCGCTGCTTACATTCTTCGCTTGGGGATTTTTTGGGCCGCATCCGAGTTGGGTTTATGGCTTGATTAACGCCGTGGCCGTGCTCATTATTGCTTGCCCGTGCGCTTTGGGTTTAGCCACTCCTATGTCTATTATGGTCGCTACTGGCAAAGCCGCCACGCAAGGCGTGTTATTTCGTGACGCTAGCGCAATTGAAAACTTTCGTAAAGTAGATACGATAATAGTGGATAAAACAGGCACCTTGACCGAAGGCAAGCCACGTTTCTACCGTGTGATAGCGGTATCAGGTTCTAGCGAAGACGAAGTACTGCGCTTAGCTGCCAGCCTAGATCAAGGCAGTGAACATCCGCTGGCAGCGGCTATAGTGAAGGCCGCGCTCGAACGTGGCTTAGCGCTAAGTAAGGCCGATGAGTTTGAATCTAGCACAGGTATAGGCGTGCGCGGCAGGGCGGATGGCAAGCAATTAGCACTCGGCAATACGGCTTTAATGATGCAGTTAAATATCTCTTATGAAGCCTTAACAGCGCAAGCTGAAACACTGCGCTCCGAAGGTGCAAGTGTCATGTTACTGGCTGTGGATGGACAATTGGCGGGCTTGTTAGCCGTGTCCGACCCAATCAAGGCCAGCACGGTGGAGGCACTAGCTAAAATAAAATCGTTTGGCATACGCATTATCATGGCTACAGGTGACGGCCAAACTACCGCAAAATCAGTCGCCGCCAAGCTAGGTATTGATGAAGTGTATGGCGAAGTAAAGCCCGCCGATAAGTTGGCGCTGGTAGATAAGTTGCAGAGCGAGGGTCGCATCGTCGCCATGGCGGGTGATGGCATAAACGATGCGCCAGCCTTAGCCAAAGCCAATGTAGGCATTGCGATGGGTACAGGCACCGATGTTGCGATGAATAGCGCGCAAGTGACGTTAGTTAAAGGCGATTTGCGCGGCATCGCCCAAGCACGCGCCATTTCAGAGCAAACTGTCGCCAACATGAAGCAGAATCTGGCTTTTGCTTTTGTGTACAACTCGCTAGGCGTGCCTTTGGCTGCGGGCGTGCTCTTTCCATTCACAGGCTGGTTATTGTCACCGATGATTGCAGCACTGGCCATGAGTTTGAGCTCGGTTTCTGTGATTACCAATGCTTTGCGCTTAAGGCAATCACATATTTAATTGTTATAGATAAAACTGCCGATGTTGCTACACTAACAGGCTTACTAAGTCTAACTCAGCGGGGTTCTGAAGCACCTGATAGAACACAAAAAAACAACAAAAACCCACCTTATAGGTGGTTAGTGTGTTTTGGCGTCCCCACGGCGACGCGAACTTAACCCCGCTTTTGACGATGATTTTAGAGTTAATCTTCATTTTGTTATACCAAAAATGCGCAGTAAAGATGCTTCGCCTAAGGCATCAAAAGTGATGAGTAAGGGCGATTAGTTTCAATCACCGTGAGCTTATGCTGCAATATCTTCAATTGACCAGCTTTCGTTTGCAAATCACAAAGCCTGACATTTTGGACTTCTGTAATGGGTCTTGAGTGGTCTTGGATTAATTTTAAGCTAGAGTATTTATGTATTCCAGCTGAAAAATCTAAGAACAAGTCACCCATCCCAGTGCATTTAACTGAAAGCATGTTGGCGATACTTAATAAGCAATTAGGCAAGCATCCAATAAAAGTATTTACTTATAGAGGTGAGCCTATTGCAGCTGCCAATACACGTGCATGGAAAAAAGCATTAATACGTGCAGGCATTGATAATTTTCGGTGGCATGATTTGCGTCATACATGGGCTACGTGGCACCGCCAAGCTGGAACACCTACGCATGAGTTACAACGTTTAGGTGGTTGGAAAACGACAGCAATGGTGGAGCGATATGCCCATATTGCACCTGACGCTTTAAAGGGTGCTTCGGAACGATTAGAAAGCTTTGTTAATGACTACGATTTAACTACGGTCAGTCAAAAAGAAAAAGCCCTACATCGCTGCAAGGCTTTAGATATATGGCTCCTCGACCTGGGCTCGAAC
>JANLWF010000295.1:0-8275 GCA_031364385.1 Methylotenera sp. | reverse complement strand
TTCGCCAGAATAACAAGCAATAAAAAATTTGGCCTATAAATAAAAAAACCCGCCTAGGCGGGTTTTATATTAGTTTAAAACTTAATCTCTATTACCCATAAGCGACATCAGCAAGCTTAACAAATGTGTAAACATATTATGCAAGCTAATATAAATGCTCATGGTCGCCATGATGTAATTGGTCTGACCACCACGCACTATCTGGTTGATTTCATACAGAATGAAACCCGCCATCAGCATCACAATTACTGCAGAAATAGTCAGCGATAAAGCGGGAATCTTAAAGAAAAAGTTTGCCAAAATTGCCACAATGACCAACACCATGCCAATGGTTAAAAACTTACCCATAAAGCTAAAATCACGTTTGGTGCTAGAAGCGATTGCAGACAACGTTAAAAACGAAATTGCCGTGCCGCCTGCGGCCAAGCCAATCAACTGCGCCCCATTACTTAAATTTAATGCAGCCTGCAAAATTGGCCCTAACAACATGCCTAACAAAAAGGTAAACCCAAACAGCAACCAAACACCCGCCGCATTATCTGCGTTTTTAGCCACTAGCCAAGACATGCCATAAACTGTAGCCATCACACCCACGAACAACAAAATCGGGCTTGCAGCCATCATCCACGCAAAATTCATATTCACCCCGACCATCGCACCAATCACAGTAGGTATCATGGTGAGGCCAAGCATGGCGTAAGTGTTGCGCAGCACTTTATTTTGCACGCTCAAACTGCCTTCACGACCTAATACTTGAATATCATCTAACATCTTGTTTCCTCTTAAATCCTTGCCAAATGGCAACACTACTAAGATAGCGATTATTAGCTAAAGTTTCAAGTGAAAAGTATAAGAATATTGAAAGGATGGCGCATAAGCAGATATAACAAGCTTTTGCAAATAAGTTTAGGTGGGCAAAATTATAACTTGTGTGTTTTTAAAAATCATCTATATGGTTTAAATAAGTTTTTACTGATGGCGTTTCACTCACTATGCTAGTTGTTTGTCACAATTTGTTCGTCGCAACCTGTTGATCATAATGCGCTTCTAATTTTGCCGTGCAGTCAATCAAGCGGAAATTTTCTGCAATGAATTTTGGTCCAGCTTCGCTCATTTTTTGCGCCAAATGGTCATCTTGTAACAAACGAAGAATATGCGTACTTAATGCTGCCACATCACCCTCATCGAAAGAAAATCCTGTCACGCCATCGGCAATACCTTCATCTCGTCCACCACGCGCCGAGGTCACCACTGGCAAACCGCATGCTTGCGCTTCAAGCAACACAATAGGCAGGCCTTCTGCATCGCCATTGATGGCGGTAATGCTGGGCAAACAAAAAATACGCGCTTCGTGCAATTGCGCTCTCACCCTATCATTAGGCATTTCACCCAAAAAATTGACCTGCACTTTCAGCTCGTCAGCCATCTGCTGCAATTCGTCTTGCTGCGGGCCATCGCCAACTATTGACAGCTCTGCTTGCGGCTCTTGCAGCTGAACCTGCGCCATTGCCTGAATTAATACACCAGCCGCTTTCTTCTCAACCAATCGCCCCACAAACAATACTCGCAAAGGTCTCTCATGAATCGGGGTTTTACCGAGCGAAAACGTTTGATGGTCGACACCTATATGTAACACCGAAATTTTATGTTCTGTAATTCCATATGCTTGAATTGCTTGCTGACGTATGGCCTGAGATACTGCAATAAAAGATACGTTTTTTTTGTGCGCCAGCGCTTTAAGTTGTTTTGGATATTGTCGTCTATAGTCCCCTCCTTGGCCAGAAATCCACCATTCGGGATGCGTGTTGATGTCAAAACCATGTAGCGTTACCAACATAGGTACGCCAAGATGCTTAATCCACGGCCATGCCACAACTGCATCTGTACCAAAATGCACATGCACTAAAGCAGGTTTATACGCTGCTATATCAAGATATTCTTACGATTTTGGCCATCCAAACCTACGAAATAAACGCCATTTGAGCTTTTGCCAAAACTTATCGGGATTATTAGTGATGAGCGTGGAACTAATACCATCTATTGCTAGGCCTGATGGTACTCGGCGGTTACCCACTAGCATCGCATCCCAGCTGACAAGGCTGCTAACTTGCTGTTTTATAAAGGTCTCAGAAGCGGCCAATAATGAACTACGAAATACCAGTATGCGTTTCATCATAAACATCTACATGCTTAATGACCAACTGCACGGTTTGTAAGTTGTTGTATTCATTCGACTCCAACGCATAAGTTGCACGAATTTTAGTGTTAAGTGAATCTTGACAGTTAAAATAAATCGCGTCAATACGTTTTTGGTCTTTCTCTAATATGAGCTTTAAGTGCTTTTGGCCGACAATGCGTTGACTTATCACTTTAAAATTATCGCTGAATACAGGTTGTGGAAAGCCTTGACCCCATACCTGGGAAGCCAATATTAATGCGGTCTGCAGGCTCATGACTTTTGCATCCAAGCTGCCATCTGTTTCCATTAGCGCTTGCAAATCAGCTTCGGTGAGCAGCTCGCGCGCAACATCCTCGAATGCTGTTTCAAATGCTGCGAAATCTGTGTCGCGTATACTCAATCCCGCCGCCATGGCGTGACCGCCAAATTTGATGATGAGATTGGGATGCTGTTTAGTGATCAAATCCAACGCATCTCGCAGGTGCAGGCTAGCTATTGAGCGGCCAGAACCTTTAATAATACCGTCGCCTGCGTCTGCAAATACAATCGTTGGTCGGTGATATTTCTCTTTTAAGCGCGAGGCCAAAATACCAATCACGCCTTGGTGATAATCGGCGTTATAAATACTTAAACTATAATTTTCAGATACTTCTATATTATCCAATGAAATCAAAGCACTATCTTGCATATCGGCCTCAATATTGCGCCGTTCCATATTCAGCTCGTGCAGGGTTTGCGCTTTTTGCATCGCGTTAGTTTCGGTTTCGGCAAGCAAGCAGGCAATGCCGAGAGTCATATCATCTAGCCTGCCAGCCGCATTAATTCGTGGTCCCACGTAAAAACCTAAATCTTGTGCGGTGACTTTTTCGGGTGATTTTCCAGAAATTTTCAACAATGCTGTAATGCCCGCGCAGCAAGCACCCGCGCGGATGCGGCGCAAACCTTGCTCGACCAAGATTCTGTTGTTCGCATCTAGTTTCACTAAATCTGCCACTGTGCCTAAGGCAACTAGATCCAATAACTCGGTTAAATTTGGCTCTGCGCCATCACTAAACGCACCTCGATTTCGCAGCTCTGCACGCAAAGCTAGTAGCACGTAAAACATCACGCCTACACCCGCCAGATTTTTACTTTTAAATGCACAGCCGTGTTGATTCGGATTTACGATACAAGCCGCCGCTGGCGTGGTTTCTGTAGGTAAATGATGATCTGTAATCAGCACCTGCAAACCCAATAGGTTAGCGGCTGCTACGCCATCGACATTAGCGATGCCGTTATCGACGGTGATTAAAATATCGGGTTTTAGTGTGGCTGCAAGCGCGACAATTTCGGGCGTTAAACCGTAACCATACTCAAAGCGATTAGGCACTAAAAAATCAACATTGGCACCCATGCTTTTTAAACCTTTAACCGCCACCGCTGTAGCGGTTGCGCCATCAGCATCGTAATCGCCAACTACCAATATTTTTTTGTTTGCAGCAATGCCGTTAGCTAGCAACTTCGCCATTGTACTGGCGTTGGTAAGTTGCTCTGGTGGAATGATATCGCTCAAGGAGCTGGTTAAATCTTGTTTACCCACTGCGCCACGCGCCGCATATAACCTAGCCATCAGCGGGTTAATGCCTTGCGCTGTGAGGTCATCCACTACATTTTGATCGAATTGGCGTTGCTTAATTTGCATGATTTTTTATCTGGCCAAGGCCGTAGCACCAAATGCTATTAATCGCGGGCAAGCGCTTGGCCTCGCGCACAATGTTCACGGGGTGTTCAAATAAGAGCATTTGTATTTCGTTGGTTAAACTAGCCCATTTTGTTGCGCCCTCACCTGTGGGCAAATAGGCGCTAATATCTTTATTAATGGCGGCTTGCGGGGCAATGGTGTTTATTTGTGGATTGGTTTCTAAACGCAGAAACCAGGTTTTTTCGTGCCAAAAAAACGCTAAATCATCACTAGCAAAGTGCTTGTTTAATGCGGCTGTCAGGGCAGCGCTTTCTTCAGCATCTAATACTAAAGGCACAGGCGCGGCTAAGCTGAATGTGTCGCGTTGTAATACTAAATAAACGGGTGCAGCATATAGCCAGTAGGCGCTTTCTGATTGGTTTCCCGCTTGTTGCCAGGCAATTGCGGCATTGGGTGTTTTAAGCTTAAATAAGTTTTTAAAGAGTGCGAGCATGGCACTATTTTAGCATTTAAGCCATCAATAATCGCCCAATAAAAAAAGCCGCACCAAACTTAATTGGGCGGCTTTTAGCTTTAAACTAGTGACTAACGACTACAAACTATCAACTAATGATTACCAGTAATTACGGTCATGATGCTTGCCATGATGTTTGTTTTTATACTTACCATGCCCATTACCGCGACCTCTATCATCATCATCGTCATCATCGTCGTCGTCATTCCAACGTTGCTCGCTATAAATTACATTGGTGACATAGCCGTTTGGCCTTACGCCTACTTGTACTGGTATATAACGACCTGGATCACGCTCTGTTACCGTTGAATATTGACGACCGTTATATTCGTAATTGACCAAGTAACCCGCAGGCACTTGATGCCAATGATCGACTGTTACACAACTTTCTACTGGGCGTGTTGCTACACGCTCACGGCCATAACCTTGACGATTATTGTCGACACGGTCACCCACAATGGCTCCTACACCAGCGCCCACAGCGGCTGCAGCTACACGGCCATTACCACGGCCAATAGTACTGCCTAGTAAACCACCCGCTACACCACCAATCACTGCACCACCCAATGAACGTTGTGGTGCTTCGTAGTAACTTTCACGTACGTATTCTGTACGGCATTCTTGACGTGGCTGATTCACACGCTCAAATTGTGGTGCTACCGAAATAACACGTGCGCGATCTTCATAATTATCATCATTTGCCAACACTGGCAACGATACAGTTGCAGCAATTAAACCAAATAATATTGTTTGACGCATTTTGAATCTCCTCAATTATACCTGTCACTTCTACCATTGAAAAAGTATCGTGCAGATGAGCAACTAACGGTGCAACATTTTATTAGCCGACAGAAATTTTAAAATTAATGATTTTACTTAGTCTTACATTGTGTTTTACATTGTTTCAATTATTTGTAAGTTTTTTCAAACCACTGCGACTAATTTCACTCTATATATATGCTGCTTGGTTTTACTTAGCACTGTGTGACGTTTAGTTTTGTACTGTGTGACTTGAGTTACTGTGTGGGTTTATTAAGCGTCTATACTTGTGTAATCTGCTGATAGATTCAGCTAAAAAATTTGGAGTTTATGATGAATAATTTAAAAGCATTGTTAACAGTTGCAGTCTTGCTATGCAGTAACATGGCATATGCGGCTGAGGTAAAAGGCGAATTCGGACAAAACTGCACGAATGGTTTATCTAAAGGCGTTTTCCATCAAACCAAATGTGAAATTAATGAGGTTTACAAAGGCAAAACCTATTGTTTTAGCAACGAAGGTGCACGTGACTCATTTTTGCTCGACCAAGATAACATGCTTGCAAAAGCGGAGAAATTCTATGCCGCTAATAAAGAAGTAGAGCGCGAAAAAATCAGCCAAGCCGACGCCTTAAAACAAATCAATAGCAAAACTTGCGATTTAAGTAACAAAGATGCAGGCTATTTAATTTTTAATGGTTTAGATTTACGCCACTGCAATATGGAAAACGTGGGATTTTTTGGTGCCGAATTAATGGGTGCAAATTTAAGTGGCACTAATATGAAAAATAGTTATTTAAACTTAGCGCGGATAGAAAATGCAAACTTCAGTCAGGCAGATTTAACCAATGCAACAATTTTTCAGCCGATATTTAGTAAAACCAACTTTGAGGGCGCTAACCTCACCAATGCCCGCATGATAGGCACGCTAGGTGATGTGAATATGAGCAACGCAACCATTAAAAAAGGTCGCTTTGGTTTAGATATTGGCAACCAACCGATGGGCGCGATGCGCTTTGACGCGATTGGTGGCAACTTTGCCAACACTAGTTTTGAAGGTGCTGATATTAACCGTAGCAACTTTAGATTTGCCAATTTGCGTAATGCTAATTTGCGTAACACCGATTTATTCCGTGCCGATTTTAGCAAGGCCGATTTAACTGGCGCCGATATAACGGGTGCAAAAATGGGCGAAGCGGTGCTAGATGGCACGATTATGACCGACGTAAAAGGCTTAGAGGCGATTAAAGGCTACGACAAGGCAAAAGGTGCTTGTGTAAATTGCACGATAGTGGCTGCTACGTCAGAAAGTGAAAAGGCACCCGAAGCAAAAAAGTTAGGTAAGTTAGACCTGATGACGGCCGAAAATCCTGCCAAAAGTTACTGTAGAATGGGTGCTCGATTTTAATAATATTAACTAATCACTTTTAATTTATTTAACACATCTGAATTAGCGTGCTTAAGTATGTGTAATTAAGCGCGCTTTTTATTATTTAGCCTTGCACAACTTCAGGCGCCTGCACATTTTCTTCCAGTACGCCACACATACGATTTGCAGGCATTGCAATATCAATCAATTTGGGTTTGGGTAGGTTTAAACTTCCCATCATAGCAATGAACTCATCGCGTGTTTTATGAGCCAAACGTGAGTTAATTGCCTCTTCTTGCCCCACACAACTCACACGCTTACCATTATAATCGTGCGCTGGGTAGATTAACGTTTCATCTGGCAATGTAAAAATTTTATTGTTGATGCTATCAAACAATGCGCCTGCATCGCCACCTTGAAAATCGGTACGTCCACAACCGTTAATCAACAAGGCATCACCCGTAAATAGCTTATCTTGCCATAAAAAAGTTAGACTGCCAGCCGTATGGCCTGGTGTCGCAATCACTTTTATTGTTTGATGACCCACTATTAATATATCACCCTCTTTTAATTGAAGATCTGCCGTAGCTGCGCCGCACAGTTCACCCACTGCCGTTTGTATATTCAATTTTTCTCTTAGCTTGCCACTAGCAGTAATGTGATCAGCATGCAGGTGTGTTTCTATGGAGTATTTTAGTAAGCAATTAAGCGCTTTTATTAAGGCAATATAGTCATCCACATGGCTAGCCACTGGGTCAATCAGTAGCGCCTCGCGCGCAACATCATCCACTATCAAATAAGTCAGCGTTGAGGATTCTGCATCAAACATTTGCTTAAACATTTTGGTCATTCCTTACGTGATTTTAAAACTATACTTGATTATAATATATATTTAAATATAATATATATTCATTAACTATATTGAGGCTATTCAGTGTCAGAAACTGTAGATTTAAACTTTGATGCATTGCGCGCCTCAGCAGATGGCGCCTGTACCCTGATGAGGACTATGGCTAATGCTGATCGCTTAATGTTGCTGTGCCAACTTTCGCAAGGTGAAAAATCTGTGGGCGAGTTAGAAGCCATTTTAGATATCAGGCAACCCACGCTTTCGCAACAACTCACTGTATTACGCGAGGCTGAATTAGTTGCCACACGGCGCGAGGGTAAAAATATTTTTTATCGCATTTCAAGCCAATCAGCACTAGCTGTCATGCGGGTGTTAAGTCAGCAAATTTGTAACACTTAAGTTGCGGCCGCACATAAGCGCGCAGAAACATCGCCCAAAGAGGTAGAAAATTAAACACTAAAGAGCGTAGCTGTGCAAAAAATGTCGCCATGAATACTAGGTCAAATATGCTAAGAAATATAGGCTAGTGAAAATATGGATGAAATTCAACTTATTAGCATCGGCTTAGGGCTCTTTGTGGGCTTTATACTTGCGCTCTCGGGGGCTGGTGGCGGCATTTTTGCCATACCACTTTTGATGTTTGGTCTCAACATAAACTTAACGCAGGCAGCGCCTATTGCATTACTGGCTGTGATGTCTGCCGCAAGTATTGGCGCAATACAAGGTTTAAACAAAGGTACTGTGCGCTATAAAACAGCGTTGTTAATGGCGGCATTTGGCATTGCGTTTGCGCCGCTTGGCGTATGGCTTGCCAAGCGTTCACCCATTCTAGTACTCAACCTAGTTTTTGCGGCTGTATTAGTCTTCGTGGCTTGGCGTATGTGGCAACAAAGTACCCAAACGCTACAAACAAATAAAAACAAA
>JANLWF010000277.1:0-4350 GCA_031364385.1 Methylotenera sp. | reverse complement strand
CGCAACGCCTGTGCAAAGCAATTACGCTGGGGTTGAAGTTCATGCCAATATTATCTCTGGAATTTTAGATAACAACATTAAGCAGCGCCCCGCCTATACGCAGGGTGCAGAATTTGTGTTGCTATTGTTGGCAGGTTTATTGCTTACATTTAATTTGCCTAAGCTTAGCCCGCTCAAAGCGACACTGCTGACTTTGGTTGTGTTAACTGTGGTATTGGGCATTAATTTTGCCAGCTGGCAGTATGCAAATTTAGTACTACCTATTGCTTCATTAATGGTGATGGTAAGCCTAATTTACTTACTGAATATGAGTTATGGGTTTTTTGTAGAATCGCGAGGAAAGCGCCAATTGGCTGGGCTTTTTGGGCAATATGTGCCGCCAGAATTGGTTGATGAAATGGCACAAAACCCAGAGGCGATTAGTTTGAAGGGTGAAAGCCGTGAGATGACGGTGTTGTTTTCTGATATTCGTGGATTTACCACTATTTCAGAAGGTTTAGATCCAGAACAACTTACGCTATTGATGGATGAATTTTTGACCCCTTTAACAAAAGTGATACACGAACAGCGCGGAACGATAGATAAATACATGGGTGACGCGATTATGGCATTTTGGGGCGCGCCGCTAAAAGATAATCATCACGCGCAACATGCGCTGAATGCGGCTATAAAAATGGTGGAGGCGCTTAAACCACTCAATGTAAAGTTTGCTGAAAAAGGTTGGCCAGCCATTAAAATTGGGGTGGGTTTAAATACGGGCAATATGACAGTAGGCAACATGGGATCTAGCTTCCGTATGGCTTACACGGTGATGGGCGATACTGTTAATTTAGGCTCGCGCCTTGAAAGCTTAACCAAAAATTATGGTGTAGATATCATGGTAAGTGAATTTACAAAAGCGCAAACTCAAGGCATGATTTATCGCGAACTGGACACGGTACGCGTAAAAGGTAAAGATAAACCAGTGACCATTTTTGAGCCACTTGGTAGGGCCGAGCAGCTAACAAGGGAAACACTAGACGAGCTTAATTTATATAGCGAAGCGCTTAAACGCTACCGTAATCAAGAGTGGGATTTAGCTGAGACGCAGTTGAATAACCTAGAAAAAACAGCCGCACATCCGCTCTACGAGTTGTATTTGGCGCGTATTAAGCAATTTAAGAAAACGGCGCCCGACAAAAATTGGGATGGCGTATATACTTATGAATCCAAATAATAAGAAATTAGCTAAGAGCAAAACATGCAGATAAAAGTATTAGGTTGTAGCGGCGGAATAGGCGGTGCCATGCGCACCACCTCTTTGCTCATTGACGACGATGTGTTGGTCGACGCAGGCACGGGCTTGGGCGATTTGTCGTTTGAAGCATTGTTAAAAATCGACCATATTTTTGTCACGCACTCGCACATGGATCACATCGCCTCCATTCCCCTGTTGCTAGATACCAGCATAGGTTGGCGCGAGAAGCCAGTCACGCTGCACGCCACTGCCGAAGTGATTCAAATTTTAAAACAGCATATTTTTAATTGGTTAATATGGCCAGATTTTAATCAAATCCCCGATGCAGCCTCGCCTTTTCTTGTTTATAAAGAAATTGCTGTGGGTGAGGCTGTGTGCGTTAACCATAAAACCTTGACTGCGCTGCCAGCCAATCATACGGTGCCAGCGGTGGGCTATCAAATAGATAGTGGTGCGCATAGCCTAGTCTTTACTGGGGATACTGCGGGCAGTGAAGCGTTTTGGCAGCAAGTGAATAAAATAGAAAATTTGAAATATTTAATTATAGAAACTGCATTTAGTAATGCAGATGCAGAATTGGCTGTACTTTCAAAGCATTTATGTCCCAATACGCTTGCGGATGAATTGGCGCAATGTCAAAGCCAACCACAAACTTTTATTACACACTTAAAACCAGGCGAAGATGCAAAAATTATGCAAGAAATCGCAATACATCCTAAAACCCAGCACTGCCAAGCACTCTGTCATCAACAGTTATTTGACCTTTAAAGAATCATATTGATGGCTAAAAATAATCAACCTGTTTCAATAGATAAATCTATATTGGCTCGGTTCGAGCCTATGGCAAGGCTCTCACCTAATCGCCTAGAAGAGTTGGCGGCGGTGTGTTTTGTGGATAAAATCAGCCAAGATTTAGACCCAACCCGTATGAGCAGCAATGGCACACAAGCGCTATATTTAGTGGCAGGTGATTTAGGTATCCGCTATGAAAGTGGCAATAAACTCATTTTGCGCGCAGGCACTGATGCCGCCAAACACCCCCTAGATACAGGCCGCTTGCAAATTAAAGATACCATTGCGCTTACGCCGATTGAAGTGGTGCATATCGATGTCGATCTGCTGGATATCATGATGACTTGGGATCAGCTCTCTGGTTATCCGCCAGCACAAAGCAAGCAAGTGAAGCCAACCAGTGAATGGAAACTAGACGCAGCCAGTTTTAACGCGTTTAAATTACAAAATGGCGTATTTGCAAAACTGCCAGCAGCCAATATCGAAGCCATGTTTGAACGGCTAGAGCCAAAAAATGTTGAGGCAGGGCAGCGCATCATCACGCAAGGCCAGGAGGGCGATTACTATTATTTAATTCAGCAAGGCACAGCCGTTGTTACTCGCGTAAAAGATTATCGAGAAGTAGTGTTAGCAGAAATTTCTGATGGTGCTGGTTTTGGTGAAGAAGCCTTAGTCTCAGACAACAAACGCAACGCAACGGTAACCATGAAAACAAATGGCCAATTGTTGCGCCTGAAAAAACAAGATTTTATCGAGCTACTCAAAGCGCCTGTGATAAGCACCTTGACCATGGCAGAGGCAAAAACCAAAGTCACTCTTGGCGCAATGTGGTTAGATGTGCGCTTTGCCACCGAATACGCCTACGATCATATCGAAGGCGCAATCAACGCACCACTGCACGAACTACGTGGCTTTATTTCGCAATTAGATAACACAAAAGAATATATCGTATATTGCCAAACAGGCCGCCGTAGCAGCGCTGCCGTGTTTATATTGGCGCAATTTGGGTTGCAAGCACTGGTGTTAAAAGGCGGCACGAGAGGCGCATAATATGTAGCCTCGATGCAGTGAAACGGAATCGAGGTTTAAGCACGTAGCCTCGATGCAACGCAGTGAAATCGAGGTTTAAATAGCATCATTTTTTAAAATCATTCTTGATTCCGTTGCACTATATCAAGACTACGGTCAGATCAAGGCTACAGTTAGATTCCCCACATGGTTCAATATCGGCGTAATTTGGTTAAAGGTGGTACGTATTTCTTCACGGTTACGTTGATTAACCGTCATTCCAATATGCTTATGCAATATATTGATTTATTGCGCGAATCCGTCAAATCCACGCAACAGCAACATCCTTTTGAAATAGTTGCTTGGGTAGTATTGCCAGACCATTTACATGCAGTATGGCAGCTACCAATGGACGATTGCGATTATTCAAGCCGTTGGCGCGCCATTAAATCACACTTCGTACGTGGCCTTAAAAAGCAAGGCGTGCTTGTCAATAAGCGCGCGGATGGATCGGTACTAGTATGGCAGCGCAGGTTTTGGGAGCATACGATTAAAAATGAGGATGATTTACGCCGTTGTGTTGATTATTGTTACATTAACCCCGTCAAGCATGGTTTGGTAAAAACGGTGGCAGATTGGCCGTATTCCAGTTTTCACCGTGATGTAAAGCGCGGCGTTTACCCAGCCAATTGGGCAGGTATTCATAGTGCAAGCGAAGAAGGCAAATGTGGTGAGCCATAAAAACGTAGCCTCGATGATAATCGAGGGTAATGCGGCGCACAAAACAAAACCCCCGCAAGGTGCAGGGGTTGTCGTTATGTTAAACCTCGATTTCATTGCATTGCATCGAGGCTGCGCTTGCTTGCTCCATTTGATTCCATCGAGGCTACTATTGCTGAATTTCGATTTAAATTCATCGAGACCATGCTGTCTATGTGCAGTTTTTTGGTTTAAACTTAGCACTTAAAGTAGTAGTGCAGGTCCAAACGCCATCAGCGGCATAAGCCAAGGTAAGTGTTTTACCATTAAAGTCAGCTGCATTACCATTTTTCGCAGTACATGTAATATCGCCTGTGCCAGTTGCCGCAGTCCAAGTAATTACATTATTACAGTAAGTAGTAGAAGCAGGAATGCCTACAAAGCCATCAGCAGTAGCAGTTAGTGAGGGAGTCTTGCCATCAGTCGCTGCTAAAGCAAAACCAATTTTACCACCAGCAGCCTCTGATAAAGCACCAGCCACTTGTGATCTAACTGTATAGTCCTGGTAAGCTGGGATGGCTACTGCAGCCAAAATACCAATAATTGCAACCACA
>JANLWF010000265.1:0-5463 GCA_031364385.1 Methylotenera sp. | reverse complement strand
AGTGCTTGAAATCGGCACAGGCTGTGGCTACCAAACCGCCGTATTATCGCGCATTGCTAAAGAGGTGCTTTCGCTGGAGCGCATTCGCCCGCTGGTGATGAAGGCACGCGGCCATTTGCGTACGCTTAAATGCAATAACGTGAAACTAGATCATGCTGACGGCAGTCTAGGGTTGAATGAATACGCGCCTTTTGACGGCATTATTGTGACTGCTGCGGCCAGCCATGTGCCGCAAGAATTGCTGGCGCAGCTGGCTATTGGCGGGCGCATGGTGATTCCCGTGGGCACCAATGCACAAACTTTGTACCTCATTGAACGCTTGGAAAATGACTACAAACGAACCAAATTAGAAGCTGTTAAATTCGTGCCCCTATTGGGTGGGCTAAACTAATGGCTGGGTGGAATAAGTTAATGAAGTCGCATAAGCTCATACAGCATTCTGTGATTGGTTTTTTAATGGTGTTACTGGCTGCTTGCGAAAGTAACCCACCTGCGCCAGTGATTGAGCGCACTCCTCAGACATCCAAACCTAAACCGCTACCAGAAATCAAGCCAGTAGCTGGTGCTAAAGATTGGCGGCCTAATAGCCATCTTGTTAAAAAAGGTGAGACACTTTTTGGCATAGGCTTAGAGTACGGCTTGGATTACAAAGAAATTGCTGCTGCCAATAATATTGCTGCACCCTACCCTATTAAAATTGGTCAAAAAATTGATTTAAGTGGCTTTAAAACCAAACCTACAACGGCTACAGAAACCAATAAAAGCGAGGTCAGCAAAAACGATGATGGTGTAGTGATTACGTCCATGAAAACTGAGCCTGCCGTCATTGGTAACAAGGTTGGTGATAAGGCCATTACTGATGCGAAACCTATCATGTCAGCGGTTACGCCAGTATTAAGCGAGCCTAAGGCTGTGCGCGAGCCTTACAGCTTAGAAGCCTTAAATCGCACTGCGCCAAAACCAATGGGCACTAAGCCAGCTGAGGCAAAACTGACGGAGACTAAACCTGCTGCAACCAAACCTAGCGACATAAAACCTAGTGACATAAACCCTAGCGAAACAAAACCTGCGGACACGAATGCGTCAGACGATGAATCGATTGCTTGGGTATGGCCAGCACAGGGCGCAGTGGTGGCAAGCTTTAACGAAGCCAGCAACAAAGGGCTTGATATTGCAGGTAAAACAGGCCAAGCCATCAGCGCGGCCAGTAGCGGCAAGGTGATTTATAGCGGGTCTGATTTACGCGGCTACGGCAAACTGGTTATCATTAAACACAACAAAACCTATTTGTCGGTGTATGCTCATAACAGCAAAATTGTGGTGAAAGAAGGTCAAGTGGTCAGCGCTGGCCAAAAAATCGCCGAAATGGGCAACACGGATGCTAATTCAGTTAAGCTGCATTTCGAAATTCGCCGCTTGGGTAAATCGGTTGACCCAGCTAGGTATTTAAACCAGAATTAGCTGCAAATTTTAGGAGATTATCATGGCCGCACCACCCAAAAAAGAACCCAACAAATACGCAAAAAATAAAGATATTCAAGCTGATACGCTTTTAAAAACCCTATCTTCCGTTGCTGGAATACTGCTGGTGCTTATTGGTTTAGTAGGCATTGGCCTAGAGTTATTTAAGGAAGGTGGCTGGCTAAAAACTGCCTTTGCCTGGCTGTTTGAATCTACCACGCACATGATGTTTATCCCCGTGATTATTGTTGCGGGTTGGCTATTTAACCACTTTATGACATCCTCCGCCAAAGGCGAGAAGAAGAAAACTGGTGATATTCCCATGTACGCCATGATGCTAGTTGGCGCTTACTATGTATATCGATTATTGACTACGGGCGGGTTTTAAGCAAATAAAAAGCCACGCTTTAAGTGGCTTTCACGTGTGAATAATAAGCTTTAGCTTATATATTCCACGGGGACAACCCATGCGGTTGTAAAAGCTTTTTAGTTAATGCTTTTTATTGGCTTCAGCTTGGTAATGCTCATGCACCGCCGTCATATCGCGCTCACGCGCCCACTTAATAATTTCTTCTAGGGCTGGCGCGCCGATCTCGCCCACTTGCGTATGTATGCCTGCTTGATCGCGTATTACCAAAATGCCAGGAATCTGCGCCACTTCAAAATACTCGCTAATTTCAGGGTCAGCTTCGGTATTCACCATGCCAAACACAATATCAGGGTTTGCGGCAGCTGCCGCTTCAAACGTAGGCGTAAAGGCCACACAAGGCTCGCACCACGGTGCCCAAAAATCTACGATGACAAACGCATTGCTCTCGATGGTTTGTTTAAAATTTGCTTTGGTAAGTGTAACAACTGCCATGATGTTTCCTGTGAGGTGTCAATTAATCCGCCATTTTAGCAGACACTGGCTTTTAAGTTAAATCTTTAAGCATAACGCGAAACAATGTTCTGCCATGTTTCTTCTTGTTGCTTGGCTAGTGCTTTATCGGTCCAAATCACCACATTTGGAATTTCTGTTCTGTTTCCTGTCAATTCACTAAGAATTTCAAATTTCTTTTGTGCTTGCTCATGCATACCCATGACATCATAAGCAATCATTAGAAAAAAATGATTGGGTTTAAAATTCGCGCTGATAATACAGCCTTGCTCGAATATAGAAATGGCTTTAGCGTAGTTTTTTTGTGCAAAATAACTTTGTCCATGCGCAAATATATAAAAAGCATCTGCCACTGGGCTAAATCGTTTAGCCTTTTCTACATAGTACAAGGCCTCTTCACCCAAGCCAGCAGCAGATAACGCAAGTGAGAGGAATAAATGCGCTTCTGCATTATTAGGATCCAACACCACTGCGCGACGACATTCCGCAATCGATTCATCACGATTCTTACGCCAAAGCTGCACCCAACCTAGCATTGAAATCGCATAGGAGGATTGCGGGTCTAGCGCTGCAGCGCGCTCTGCATGTGACAGTGCAAGCTCCAAAACAGCGGAATCAGCATTCCATCTTTGCGACCAAGTTAAAGACAACGACCTGGCTAACCAAGCGTGCGCCCCTGCATAGTTAGGGTCTAGCGCTAAGGCTTTCTTATACAACACAATGGCTTCATTGGTGGTTTTTTGCGTATATTTTCTGTGTGTTGCAATACCTCGCAGCAAAGTATCGTGCGCTTCTATGCTATTGGTGGCTTGCACACCAAAAAGTGCGGCCTCCTCTCCATCCAGCTTAATTTGCAATACGCTCACGATGCTTTGCGTGAGCTCATCTTGCAGGGCAAACACATCTTTAAGCTCACGGTCGTAACGGTCAGACCACACATGCCCACCATTTTTGGTATCAGCCAATTGCGCTGTTACGCGCACTTGATTGCCCGAGTGCTGAACGCTGCCTTCTAACAAATAGCGCACACCTAACTCAGTGGCAATTTGCTCGGACGTTTTGCTGGTATTTTTATACGAAAAAGAAGATTGCCTAGAAATAACAAACAAACCAGACAGCCTTGAAAACATGGAAATCAGGCTGTCCACCACACCATCGGCAAAATACTCTTTTGTGTTATCACTGTCTATGTTGGCAAACGGTAACACCGCCAGCGATGGCCTATCTTCTACCAAGCGCGGGGTATTCAAGGCCGAGTTATTGTGAGTGCGCCTTTCTAGCGCTGGCGCGGTTTGCAAACTAATTTCTAGCGCATAGCCGCCTTTGGGAAAGTCGATGCGAATAGCATCATCTTTACCTAATGTATCATAATACTCACGCAGTTTATTGCGCAACCTAGTCGCTTCTACCCGCACAATGGCGTCTAGGCTGGAGTCAAAATTATCTTTTCGGTCAAACACTTCTAGCGCGATGGTGTAGCCTTTTAGGCGATCAGCCTCGCCCGCCAGCGTACTGATAACTAAGTAATCTAAAAAGCGTTGTTGACGTGGTGAACCAGCAAACAAAGCACTTGCCAGCATATTTTCAAGGCTGGTGCGAATGCTGACTTTTTCAGCATCTGTCCAATTTTGTAGCACAGCGTCCATGCCTAGCTTTCTTATTATCTTACTTATAGTCTCGTTTTTATTTGTGTTACTAACAGCACAATACTTGGCGTTACTAACTGTATCTAACTTCTTATCATCATAACAAAAATTCAAAATGCAGTCACACCTTAAGACTTAATGATTTAGGTGCTACTTTTTTAACTGAAATTTTTTTAACTGAACTACACTTTTCGGGAGATTGAAAATGTTTATACTTAATCAACGCGTTATTGCAGTAGCAGTATTTTCTTTATTTTCTTTAGCGACTATCAACGCCCATGCAGAATCAATCGCTGGGCAAGGCAAATGTACTTATAAACCAACCGTAGCCAACGTGGCCAACACCGCTGGTTATGCCGTAATGCTAAGCGAAACCACATGTGCTTCTAGTGGCGGATTTATCGAAGGCGCAACGGTAACAAACCCAGAAATCGCCAATCTGCATCAAGGTACTGGTGACCATTCTGGCTACTACACCATTACTAACGGCACCGACTCTACCATTGCCAAATGGGAGGGTAAAGTGAACACTGTGATGAAAGACGGCAACCCAATGACCAGCTTTAAAGGCCAATGGGAATATGTGGGCGGCACAGGCAAATATCAAGGTATTAAGGGCAAAGGTGAATACAATGGTTATTTCACTTCTGCCACTGAATACACCGTGGATTGGAAAGGTCGTAAAGACTAACGAAGACAATTTACCCAGACAGAGTTTCAAACCACGTTGGGTTATAATTAATCGCGTGGTTTGACTTTTCTTAATGATTGTATTTTATACAAAAGTAAGGAGCTATCATGAACACAAAAACTCTCCCCGCGATGGATCAGTTTCGCGAATTTTCCAGCTATCCAACTTCCGCCAAAGCCACCACGCCACCTGCTTCTAGCCAAGCCAAGCTCGGTGAAACCATCGCTCACTTACGCGAGGCGGCTTGGAAGTTTGCCACACTGCCGATGGAAAAACGTATCGGACTGGTAACTAGTATGCAGCAAGGCATTATGAAAACCTTGGATACCATGGTAGAAGCTGGCTGCAAGGCCAAAGGCATTCCACTTGGCACTAATTTAGAGGCAGAAGAATGGGCAGCGGGTTACTGGGGCGTAGTGCGCCAATTGCGCTTAGTACGTTAAAGTTTGCAATCTATCGAAAGTACTGGCAATACGCGGATAGGCAAAGTTAAGCGCACACAAGCTGGCAATTTAGCGGTGCAGGTTTACCCAAACCACGCCATTGATGGCATCTTGTTTAAAGATATTACGGTCGATGTTTATATGCAGCTAGACGTCACCGAACAAAGCCTAGCCGCCGACCGCGCCAGTTTTTATAAGACCGCTTCTAATCAAGACAAAAGTAATCAAGACAAAAGACATCAAGGCAAGGTCGCACTAGTGCTGGGCGCGGGTAATATTGCCAGCATCGGCATCATGGATGTGCTGACCAAAATGTTTAACGAAGGTAAAGTGTGTATCCTC
>JANLWF010000040.1:0-5309 GCA_031364385.1 Methylotenera sp. | reverse complement strand
TCTTTTGGTAGCTTATCAATTCCTGTACATTCGTGTGTGGAATTAATAATAAAGCCTTTAATTACCTCACTACGGTTTAAAACATACATTTCATCTAATTTTATTTGTAAACTTCTCAATTGTAATTCTTTTTGAGCGATTTGCTCATCTAAAAGAGATTTTTGGTAAACAGGTAGAACTGTGTAGACGTAGCCAAACACAGCTACAAACAATAGACCTATTTGTGAAAAATGACTTAGTCTAGAAAGCCAAGTGTCCATCAGAGATTCTTTTAAAAGTATTAAATCTCTTTTTATATGCTTTCTAGGGAATCTAGACATTTTTAATATTTACTTCTGCCAAGCATCCCGTAAGGTCACGGTTCGATTAAACACGGGCTTGCCAGTCACGCTGTCTTTTCTGTCTGCTACAAAGTAGCCATGGCGCTCGAACTGAAATCCGTCTTCAGGTTTTGCATCTTTTAAGCTTGGCTCTAGCTGCGCGGTAATGGTTTTGACAGAATTTGGGTCTAGGTCGTTAATATAATCTCTCTCACCTTCACCTGGATGCGCTTCTTTAAATAATCTATCGTACAAACGTACTTCTGCTGCGTAAGCATGTTGTGCGCTTACCCAATGGATATTGCCTTTTACTTTAATGGCATCTGCGCCCGGCGTGCCAGATTTGGTGTCTGGCAGGTATTCGCAATGCACGGTGGTGACTTTGCCTGCGGCGTCTTTTTCAAAACCTGTGCATTTCACCACATAGCCATAACGCAGGCGTACCATGCCATCTGGCACTAGGCGGAAGAAGCCTTTAGGTGGTGTTTCTTCGAAGTCTTCGCGTTCTATCCATAATTCGCGGGTTAAAGGCACTACGCGTTTGCCTAGCTCTGGTTGTTGCGGATGGTTAGGGGCAAAGCAGTCTTCTACCTTGTCGGCAGGGTAGTTAACAATCACCAGTTTAATCGGGTCTAGCACGGCGATGCGGCGCTTTGCGCTGTTATTTAGCACTTCGCGCATGCAGTCTTCTAGTATGGTGTATTCAATCCACGAATCGGCTTTGCTCACACCAATTCTATCGGCAAACATGCTAAAACCTTCTGCGGTATAACCACGGCGGCGCGCGCCTGCCAGCGTGGGTAGGCGTGGATCATCCCATCCGCTCACGTGTTTATCTTCTACTAATTGAATGAGCTTGCGTTTAGATAAAACCACATAAGTGAGGTTTAGCCGAGCAAATTCGTATTGTTTTGGTAATGGATGCGCTAATAAACCAGCGTCAGCAAGACGCTCTAATAGCCAATCATAAAAAGGGCGCTGGTCTTCAAACTCTAGTGTGCAAATGGAGTGGGTAATTTGCTCTAGCGCATCTTCAATGGGGTGTGCGTAGGTGTACATGGGGTAAATGCACCATTTATCGCCCGTGTTGTGGTGGTGCGCGCGTTTAATGCGGTAAATAGCGGGGTCACGCATGTTAATGTTGGGCGATGCCATGTCGATTTTTGCACGTAATACCATCGCGCCATCTGGGTGTTTGCCATCACGCATTTCACGGAATAACTTTAAATTTTCTTCTACACTGCGCTCGCGATAAGGCGAATCTTTGCCTGCCTCGGTTAACGTGCCGCGATTAATGCGCATTTCATCGGCAGTTTGATTGTCAATATAGGCATGGCCATTTTCAATCAAGCTTTCGGCTGCGCGGTACATAAAATCGAAATAATTGCTGGCAAAATATAGGTTGTTTTCAGTGCCATTCTGCCAGCCAAAGCCTAGCCATTGCACAGCATCGCTAATACTATCAACGTATTCTTGGCTCTCTTTTTCTGGGTTAGTGTCATCAAAGCGCAAGTGACAAACCCCAGCGTAATCGCGTGCTAAACCAAAGTTTAAAAAGATACTTTTTGCATGCCCAATGTGCAAATAACCGTTAGGCTCGGGCGGAAAGCGTGTGCGGATTTTCGCGGGGTCTGGTGCACCAGCAGCATGATGCTCGGCATCGCCAGGCTCGCCAGCCCAGTGGCGGCTAGCGTTGGTGCCAGCGGCTAAATCACGGTCGATAATGCCGCGAATAAAGTTAGAGGCGGGAGTAATAGTTTGTTTTTCTGACATGGGTAATTTTCAGTTAAGTTTTGTTTATTTTACACTATTGGCTTAGTTGTAGGAGCCGCTTACAGCCGCGAATTAAACAGGCTATTCTGGGCTACAAGCCCCTGCTGTAAAATGCTGTGATAAAATTGGCTTAAATGAGCAACTTAACATTCCCCATTCTAAACCTGCTGGCCGATGGCCAATTTCACTCTGGCGAGGCGCTGGCGCAGCGTTTTAAGGTGACGCGGGCGACAATTTGGAACGCGATTCAACACGCGGAAAGTTTAGGTGTCGAAGTTTTTTCGGTGCGTGGCCGCGGCTATAAATTGCCACAAGCCATTGAATTATTAGATAAAAATTTAGTATTAGCAGCCATTGGCGAGCAACGCGCTTGGTTTAATTTGCAGATTTTAGACGAAGTTACCTCGACCAATACTTATCTGATGCAACAAAAAGGTAGCGCCCATGCGACTTGCGTGGCGGCGCATATGCAAACGCATGGTAAAGGCCGGCGTGGTCGCACTTGGGTTTCGCAATTAGGGGCGAGTTTAACTTTTTCTTTGTTATGGCGTTTTCAATGTGGCGCGGCAGCGCTGTCAGGCTTAAGTTTGGCGGTGGGTGTGGCCTTGATGCGCGCACTAAATGCTTTGGACGTGAACGATGCACAATTAAAATGGCCGAATGATGTACTAGTAGACGGTAAAAAGTTAGCCGGTATTTTGATTGAATTGCAGGGAGATTTAGAAGGCCCAAGTGCTGCGGTAATTGGCGTGGGCATTAACTTAAACCTGCCCAAAAATGTGCTGGATAGCATTGACCAACCTGCGATTGATTTGGTAAATACCCGCCACAAGCCAATTAATCAAAATGAGCTACTTGGCCTGTTATTAAAACATTTAGCCGATGTTTTAAGCAGCTTCGAGACGCAGGGTTTTATTGGCTTGCGCGAGGAATGGCTAAGTTATCATGCTTACGAAAACAAGCCTGTACGCATGTTATTGCCTAATGGAACGGACATGCATGGCATAGTAAAAGGCGTGGCAGATGACGGAATTTTGTTGGTGCAAACCTCGTTGGGCTTGCAGCGTTTTTCTGCGGGCGAAATATCTTTGAGAAAACCAATTATAAGAGAGTTTGAATAATGCTTTTAGTGATTGATAGTGGCAACACCCGCACTAAATGGGCGTTAGCGGATGATTCTGGAAATTTATCGCTAATGGAATTTTGCTTAAACGCGAATATCGCTAAAGCTAATTTTCCAACCACGCAGACGCAGTTTGTCGTGATAGCCAATGTGGCAGGCGAGGAGATGGCACAACAACTCACGCAATTATTGCAGCCATTAGAATTGCATTTTATTTCTGCAAGCGGACAAGCTTGCGGTGTGAAAAACAGTTATCAAAGCACATTAGGTGCAGACCGTTGGGCGGCGCTGGTGGCGGCTTGGCACCATACAAAACATGCGACAGTAGTGGTGAATGCAGGTACTGCGATTACCATAGATTGTATTGGCAAGGATGGTGCTTTTTTAGGTGGCACCATCATGCCAGGGCTACGTTTGATGCATGAATCACTGAGCAAAAATACCGCGCAGTTAAGGGTAGATGAAGTTAGCGTGAGTGATTTTGAAGCAGATTTTCCTACAAATACGCAAGATGGCATTCAAACAGGCTGTTTGAATGCGGTTGCTGGAGCGATTCATTTAATGCAAAAACGCCTTGAAAAGCATAGCGGTTGGTTGCCTAAGCTCATTCTTAGCGGTGGCGACGCACATAAAATTGCAAAATCTTTAAATACGCCAATTTTAAACATTGGCACAAAACAGGTTATCATTACAGAAAACCTTGTCTTGCAAGGCCTAGTTTTACTATCGAAAGAAACTCAATGAGATTGCTGGTTTGGTTGTTAGTGTTACTCAATGTGGGCTTATTGGCCTATTTTAATATGGACTCAATCGCACCTAAACCCGCAGTGACCGATAGATCGATTCAGCCTGAGAAAATAAAAATATTAAGTGAAAAAGCTTTAGAAGCTATACCTAAAGTAGAAGCTTCTGCGTCAGAATTAGTGGCTCAGACATCCGCGCCAGTAGTGCAAGGCTCTACAGGTTGCTATAAATGGGGTAATTTCACCAAAACCAATTTACCTGCTGCGCAAGTGGTATTGGTGAGATTGGGTTTGCAGAGTGTGATAAACCAAGAGGCGGGCACAGGAGAAGATAAACGTTTTTGGGTATATTACCCGCCGTTAAAAAGCGCAGAGCTTGCACAAAAAAAAGCAGATGAAATTAGAGCGTTGGGCGTGGATGAGCTATTTATTGTGCAAGACTCACAATGGCGAAATGCCATATCTTTTGGTCTATTTCAAGATGAACAGCTGGCGACCGCATTGCTGAACGATTTGCTAGCAAAAGGGGTGAGAGGCGCAACCAAAGCTTTGCGTAGTCCAGGAAAATCGTTAAGCAGCTTACTCGTCAAGGCAGTCAGTTCTGATGTTGCTTTAGAGCTGCAGAAGATTAAACCTGAATTTGTCGGCACCGAACTGGAGCCTGCGGCTTGCCCTGCTTAAGCTAAGAAATTAACGTTTCTTAATGTAAAAAATGATACAGTTTTTGAGTGTTTTCATAACTTAAATAACCCATTGTTTTATATCACAATTAACTAGTTATCGTTTTTTAAATTCACCATTTTAAAATTATTTATGCTATATTTTATGGAAAATTCACCAAAAATTCACCAAAAATAAAGGTTTTTCAAAATGGCTGTATCAACTCTACCCCGCGGCATCCAACTTGTTCAGTGGAAAAACCAAGATAAAAGTAAGTCAGTTAAGTACCGTGTTCGTATTATACGGAAAGACTTTAAGACTGATAAGCTATTTGACGATTTAACAGAAGCAAAAGAATTTTTATTTAATAGCAAAACAAAAGACGGTATTAAATCAATTGAAATAGCCAGAGAAGAAGCAATAGCACGGGAAAGTGCAAAGTTAATTAAACAGTATTTTGATAAAAGAACTATTAGCTATTATGCAAAAGTCTATATAGAAAATTATGTAGATACTATTATTATTGATACAGAAATGAGAAAAAAAACTATTGCTTCTATCAAGTCTGGAATTAAAACCTTTTGCAATACTGAAATTGTTATAGATAAAGATTTGTTAAATCAAGATGGTAAATATGGCTTCACGGCAGAGTTTGATATAAAAATGGGTGATTTAAATATATTAGAATTA
>JANLWF010000063.1:0-5780 GCA_031364385.1 Methylotenera sp. | reverse complement strand
GTGGCAATCTAGTTTTTTGCGCTATGGATTGCTGCTTCACTCGCAATGACGGATATTGAATTTTCAATATAGAATATAGGCATGAGCAATTTACGATTTTATAACCCCGAAAATCTACAAATCGGCGCAACTGTTAAGCTTGGCGACAACGCCGCAGCCCATGCCACGCGTGTGCTGCGGCTGGAAGTGAGTGACGAAATTGTGCTGTTTAATGGTGACGGCAATGACTACGCCTGCGCGATTACCAACATTAAAAAAAATGAAGTGCTGGTGATTGTGAAAACTTTTGTAAAAATTACAAATGAATCGCCGCTTAGTATTACACTGCTGCAAGGCATATCTAGCGGCGATCGCATGGACTATACGATTCAAAAAGCAGTGGAGCTTGGCGTGTCCGCGATTGTGCCGATTGTAACTATCCGTAGCGTGGTGAAATTATCGAATGAACGTACGCAAAAACGCTTAGAGCATTGGCAAAACGTAGTACACTCGGCTTGCGAGCAAAGCGGGCGGGCGTTTGTGCCAAAAGTGCTTGCGCCAATGCAATTATCTGCATGGCTGCATGCCAATAACCATCAGAGTGCTGACGATGCTCATTTTAGGGCCGAAAAACCTACGCGCATACTGCTCAACCCGATCGGCGCACTGCGCTTGGCCGAGTTGCCAAAACCCGCAGGCAATATTGAGCTGCTGATTGGTGCAGAAGGAGGTTTATCGCAAAGTGAAATTGATACTGCACTTTCACAAGGTTTCAAGTCTGTGATTTTAGGCGCGCGGATTTTGCGTACAGAAACGGCTGCATTAGCAGCAATTGCAACCATGCAGACGCTTTGGGGTGATTTTTAAGTAATATTATTTGCGTTATATACAAATTTATTTTAATATAATGTAATTATTACAATTTATTAAAATAATGTCTCTAGCCAATTCAATTCGTACTCTGCGTAAATCGCTGAATATCACACTGCAAATGCTCGCCAGCCAAGTCGGTGCGGATGCTGGTAATTTGTCGCGTATTGAGCGTGGTGAATTGGGTATTTCAGAAAACTTATTGCGTAAAATTTCTGCTGCGCTAAACACCACGCCAGCCAGCCTGTACGCGCTTAGCGAGGCAACTCAGTCTAGCGCAATTCAGACACAAACCTTTCAAGCTGGTGCGCATGATTTCGTCAACTGGTTTCGCTCTGCAACTCCTTATATTCACGCGTTTGGCGGGCGTACTTTTGTGATTGCGTTTGGTGGCGAGGTGGTGGATGAGAAGCAATTTGTTGCGCTTTCTCACGACTTGAATTTGCTGGCCAGCCTAGAAGTGAGGCTATTGCTCGTGCATGGTGCACGTCCGCAAATTGAGCAGCGTTTAAAACGTGCCAAGCTCACGCCTGTTTTTCACAATGGTTTACGCGTGACCGACGATGAGGCAATGGAGGCGGTGAAAGAAGCCAATGGCGCGATTCGAGTAGATATTGAGGCGCTACTGTCGATGGGTTTGGTGAATTCGCCGATGGCGGGCGCGGACATTCGCGTGGCGAGTGGCAATTTTGTTACTGCTAAACCGCTCGGCGTGCGCGACGGTGTAGATTTGCAGCACACTGGCGAGGTGCGTAAAGTGGATGCGCTCAGCATTCAAAAGCGCTTGGATGATGGCGAGCTGGTACTGCTATCGCCGCTTGGTTACTCACCTACAGGCGAGGCATTCAATTTAAGTTTGGAAGATGTGGCGGTGAGCGCAGCGATTGCTTTGGACGCGGATAAGCTGATATTTTTGATGGATTCGCAAGGCGTTTTCAATTTGCGTGGCGAGTTGCTACGCGAAATGACCGCCGAAAAAGCCAAAAATTTACTCAAAAATGTACAACACAACGCACAACATAACGAAACGCCTGTAAATTTTTCCGATGATGTGAATTATTACTTGCCCGCCGCCGTGCGTGCCTGCGAGCAAGGCGTGGCGCGCACGCACCTGATTTCTCGGCATATTGATGGCGCGATTATTCAGGAGCTATTTACGCTGGAAGGCATTGGCACGATGGTGACCGAGCTTTCACTCGAAACCATGCGCCAAGCCAATATTGACGACGTTGGCGGCATTTTAAAACTCATCGAGCCGCTAGAAAGCGAAGGCGTGTTAGTGCGGCGCGGGCGCGAGCGCATTGAGGTGGAAATTGACCATTTTTATGTGATGGAACACGACAACCGCACCATTGGCTGCGCGGCGTTGTATCCGTTTGCCAATGACAAGGCCGCTGAGTTTGCTTGCTTGGCGATTGACCCTACCTATCGCGGTGGCGGACGTGGCGATAAACTGTTTAATTACTGTCAAAATCGAGCCAAAGAGCTTGGTTTTAAGCAGCTATTTTGCCTCACCACCCGTACCGAGCATTGGTTTTTAGAGCGCGGCTTTATTGAAGGTAGCATTGAAAAACTACCTGCGGAGAAACAGGAGATGTATAACTTTCAACGTAAGTCTAAAGTGTTTATTAAAACGCTTTAGCCGTTTTTAGATACAATACGCAAACTTCACGAGAATCATTATGAAAACTGACATCAAACCCGCACAAAAAGCGCAAATTCTGGCCGAAGCGCTGCCATATATTAAGCGCTTTTTCGATAAAACCATCGTTATAAAATACGGCGGCAATGCCATGACGGACGAGCATTTAAAACAATGTTTCGCGCAAGATGTGGTTTTGCTGAAATTGGTGGGCATGAACCCTGTGGTGGTACATGGTGGCGGTCCACAAATTAACGAGATGTTAGATAAACTGGGGAAAAAAGGTGAGTTTATACAAGGCATGCGCGTGACCGATCCCGAGACCATGGACGTAGTCGAGATGGTGCTGGGTGGGCAAGTGAATAAAGAAATTGTGAATTTAATTAATCGCCACGGCGGCAAAGCCGTTGGCTTAACGGGACAAGATGGCAATTTTATTCACGCGCACAAACTGCTGATGGAAGACATGAATGACCCGACCAAAATGATTGATGTTGGCCAAGTGGGCGAAATTACAGCGATTGACCCAAGTATTATTAACTTTTTAGATACTGGGGACTTTATCCCCGTGGTCGCGCCGATTGGCGTGGGTGCAGATGGTGAAACTTACAACATTAATGCCGACGTAGTTGCTGGTAAGCTCGCCGAGATTTTAGGTGCAGAAAAGCTCATTTTATTAACTAACACGCCAGGAGTGCTAGATAAAAACGGCACTTTGCTCACAGGCTTAACCCCAAAACAAATCGACGACTTAGTGGCCGATGGCACACTTTCTGGCGGCATGTTGCCTAAAATTAGCTCAGCACTTGATGCAGCACGCAGCGGCGTTAGAAGTGTGCACATCATTGATGGGCGGGTTGAACATGCACTGTTGTTAGAGGTGCTTACGGATGAAGGTGTCGGTACGCTGATTAAGGCGAAATAGCTTGGCTTCAAATGGTCGTAGAGTTTGGATTTTCGATTTAGACGACACGCTCCATAACGCATCTGCTCATATCTTCCCTGTGATGAATAGCACCATGACGCAATACATCATGGACGAACTGGAAATGGACGAACCCGCTGCGCATAGCCTGCGTCAGCATTATTGGCGTGTGTATGGCGCTACGCTTAAAGGGCTCATGCGGCATCACGGTGTTGACCCTTATCACTTTTTAAATGAGACACATAAGCTCATCACGCTACCCGAAATGGTGCTGCTAACCAAGCGCTTGCGTCACATGCTGCAAACACTTGAAGGTCGCAAAGTCATCTTCACCAACGCGCCGCGTGGCTATGCCTTGCGTGTGCTCGATTTACTTGGTATTGGCGATTGTTTCGAGTTGGTGTTTAGTGTGGAATCTACAAAATTTCACGCCAAACCATCGGTTCGTGGCTTTCAAATATTGCTCAAAACCTTAAAAGCATGCCCCACAGATTGCATCATGCTTGAAGATAATCTACCCGCGCTGATGACCGCTAAGCGACTGGGAATGCGCACAATTTGGGTCGCCAAAAAACTACAAAAACCAAATTTCGTAGATTATCGTATAAGTTCAGTGTTAGCGCTCACTCACCTTAGGCTATAATAATCTTGTCATTCCGAAACAACTTAGTAATGACAACAAATTAAAAATATTAAGGGGGTAAATGTGGCTTCAGACCGCAAGCAGCAAATACTAGAAACTCTCGCGCACATGCTACAGCAGCCAAAGCGCGAGAAAATCACCACTGCATCACTCGCAGCCAAGCTTGATGTAAGTGAGGCGGCGCTATATCGCCACTTTGCCAATAAAGCACAAATATTTGAAGGCTTAATCGAGTTTATCGAAATTTCTATTTTTGGTGTCATCAATAAAATTACCAAAGATGAAACCGACGGCGCAAAACAATTGCAACTTATTGTCACCATGTTATTAAAATTTGCCGAGAAAAACCCTGGCATGACGCGTGTGTTGATTGGTGATGCGCTGGTGAATGAAGAAGATTATCTACAGACGCGCATTAACCAACTTTACGATAGGCTTGAAGCGAGCATGAAACAATGCCTGAAAATTGCGGTGGCAGGATCTGGCAAAAAAGTGATGCCAGAAGCGCAAGCCAATTTGCTCATCTGCTATGTCATTGGTCAATGGCATCAATATGCCAAGAGTGGTTTTAAGCGCAAACCGACGGAGCTTCTTGAGGCTCAGCTCAGCAGGTTAATCTAATTCCAGAACTGTAATAATAGTCATCTTTTATGCTCTTAGCCGCTCTTATGAGTTGTAAATTTCATTTAACATTTGTTTACAGCCACTATTTTAAAGCTAACTTATAATGCATTTTTTGGATAAATTAACGAGAACAATGGTGGCTAATATGGACGATTATGACGCAAATGCATGTATGAGTGCTTTTGGTAAATTCTGCGAAGTAGCAGAGCGCAATGAATTAACAAGCAGCAAAGAATACCAATATTGGGTATTTGATCGTGGTTACTTGGCTGCAATGCAAGAAACAGCCAAGGCAATTCACCTTACACAAAGTGTTATATCTGCTGATTTGGATCTGCAAATGACCTGTAACATAGCAGCTTACCAGTAGTTTTAGCAAACGCTAGGCAATGAAGAAATTGTCCTGATTAATTTCCCAAATTGCGAATGACATAGTGTCAGTCATCAGGATTGCACTATAAAACCAGCTTAACTGCTTCTAACCTCGCCTCAAACACAGCTGCTTTAATTTTTTCTGGTTCAGTAAATTTTTCTGCCACAGCGCCAGCATCCACGCCGCGTGCGGCTTGCAACGCCTTTAATACCAAGCCCATTTCTGGCAATGCACAATTTTCTAGTCCCGTTCTGCCACGCGAATCACACTCACACGCTTTTAAAAACTCGTGAAAGCGCTCAGGTTGGCGAATGGCATCCAAATCGATTAAAAATTCCAACAAAGTGCTTGGCCGCATGTGGCTGACTTGATGCAGTTTGCCGTGAAACTTGGCAACAATTTGCGCTAGCTCTTTGCAATCGTTAGGCACGCGTAAACGCTTACTCACATCTTTTAGTAAAGCCACGCTACGAATCTCATGCCCAATATGGCGCGGTAGAATTTCTTTAGGGGTAGTCCCTTTGCCAAGATCGTGCATCAGCGCGGCAAAGCGCACGGCTAGGCTAAAATTTTGCGCTGCGGCGTAATCAATCACCATCATCACGTGAATACCCGTATCAATTTCTGGGTGATGTTGTGGCGGCTGCGGCACGCCCCATAACCTATCTAGCTCGGGCAGTATCTTTTGCAGCGCACCGCAAGCGCGTAGCACTTCAAACATGCG
>JANLWF010000061.1:0-1528 GCA_031364385.1 Methylotenera sp. | reverse complement strand
TGTGGCTTTGGCAGATAAACTAGAAACCTTAATTGGACTATTTGCTATTGGTGAAAAACCCACAGGTGATAAAGATCCATTTGCTTTGAGACGTCATGCACTCGGTATTACTCGCATACTTATTGAAGCAAAACTAAAAGTTAGATTGATTTATTTAATCCACTTATGTGAAAACGTCTTGTATGAGTGGTTACAAGGCACTGCAGTACTTGACAGCTTATTTGAGTTTATTTTTGAAAGATTAGCCAGCACCTTACGAGAACAAAATTATACGCCACAAGAAATTGATGCTGTGTTATCAATCAATCCAATACTGCTTAGCAATGTACCTAAACTTATGGAAGCTGTTCGCGCCTTCTCAACACTCTTAGAAGCCCCTGCCCTCGCCGCTGCAAACAAACGTGTAGGCAATATCTTGAAAAAAGTGGAAGGCGAAGTGAAGGCAGAAGTTAACGCTAACTTATTACAAGAACCAGCTGAAATCGCGCTCAACGCCGCTTTAAGCAAAGTAAAACCAGAAGCTGACAAGTTATTTGAAAGTGGCGATTACACTGCCTCGCTGAAAGCACTTGCGGTCTTAAAAGCGCCAGTGGATGACTTTTTTGACAACGTGATGGTAAATGCAGATGACGTTGCTTTAAAAAATAACCGTCTCGGTTTGTTGGCAACACTGCATCAAACTATGAACCGCGTTGCAGATTTATCTAAATTAGCTTCATAACAGTGAAAGGTTAAAAGTGAAAAGTGAAACGCATATAGTGCATCGAGGGGTTAACATTTCACCATTCTCATTTCACGTTTCACAGGTTTTAGCATGAAACTCGTCATTCTAGATCGCGACGGCGTCATCAACATTGACTCCGCCAATTTCATCAAAAATCCGAATGAATGGATTGCGATTCCAGGCAGTTTGGAAGCCATTGCGCTACTCAATCAATCGGGTTTTAGGGTAGCGATTGCCACCAATCAAAGCGGTATTGCCCGTGGGCTGTTTGATATGGCCACGCTCAATGCGATTAACGACAAAATGCATCGCGCACTGGCGCAATTGGGTGGCCGCATCGATGCGATGTTTTATTGCCCACATGCGGCAGAGGATAACTGCACTTGCCGCAAACCAAAAACGGGCATGATTGAAGATATTAGCCGTAGATTTTCGGTAGATTTGCGTGAAGTTTATGCGGTTGGCGATTCGCTACGCGATTTGCAAGCTTTTCACAATGCAGGCTGCAAGCCAATACTGGTGCGATCTGGCAAAGGTGAAGAAACTTTAGCGGGTAGCAACTTACCGCCAAATACGTTGATTTTTGCCGATTTAAACGAGGCGGTGCAGCATATTATTGCAGAAACTGAATAATGTTTAAGTTGATGCTTTTTGTAAGGTCGCTGGTGTTTTTTTTAGGTATGTTAATCATCACGCCGATTTTCGCCATACTCGCCATCCTGCTATTCCCCATCAATAACGTCACGCGTTCGCGCATTGCCAGCGGTGGCTGGTCGCGTTGCACGCTATTTTGGCTGAAAGCTA
>JANLWF010000052.1:0-5322 GCA_031364385.1 Methylotenera sp. | reverse complement strand
CAGTCGGCGATTTTGCAATATCAATACAAAAAATATTCGGTAAAGCGGCGTTTTCTACCGCGCGTTGTTTCAGACTTAGCAGGCCGTATGGCTGCTTTTGCGCGCTATGCGCATTTGTGGCGTTATACCAAGTTTCCAGCGACGGTGTAGCGCTGCCTAAAATAATCGGAATATTCAGTTGTTTGGCGCGCACCATCGCCACATCGCGCGCATGGTAGCGCATGCCGTCTTGCTGTTTATAGCTGCCATCGTGCTCTTCATCCATCACAATCATTTTCAAATGCGGCATCGGCGTGAAGACGCTTAAACGCGTGCCGATGACGATTTTAGCCGCACCAGTGCTAGCTGCTAGCCAATTTTGCAAGCGCTCACTTTCACTTAAGTTGCTGTGCAAAGTTACTAATGGATATTGCGATAAGCGGCTTCTAAAACGCGCTTCTAGCTGCGGCGTTAGATTGATTTCTGGCACTAATACTAATATTTGCGCTTGTGGATTTTGCAAAATTTGCCGAAGAATTTGTATGTAAACCTCGGTTTTTCCGCTGCCTGTAATGCCATGCAACAACCACGGTTTAAAATGGTGAGTGAGCGCTAACACCTGCTGAATGGCTAGTTGCTGCTCATCATTCAAATTTGGTTCAACGCTTGAAGATGGCATAGACGCTTTTACCGCAACCACTTCACGCTCGCCTACCAAACCTAAATCTTTAAGCTCTAAAATCGCTTTTTTCCAACTAGAAGAGATAAAAGCAAGCTCGCCAGCAGCCAATACTGGTACGGCTTGCAGGGCAGTTATAATACGATGCAAAACTACTTTTTTTGCAGGTATTTGACTTTTGTCAGCATTCGGCAACAAACTATAAGCAAACGCTTTGCGCGAAACCGCAGGCTTAAGTTGTCGCAAACGCAGCGGCAGCGCCGATATTAGCGCTTGGCCAAGCGGGTAATGGTAATAATCTGCACAAAATTTAAGCAGCTTTAAATTTTCTGCATTAAAAACCACGTCATCAAACACATGCGTCACGGGCTTAAGCTTTTCAATCGGAAAATCTGAAGTAGCTGCCAAGCCAACCACCACGCCCACCAAGCTACGCCCAGCGAACGGCACGACTACGCGACTGCCAATTTTTGCTGCTAAATCACCGCTTAAATAATCAAAACTGCGATTTAGCGGCACATCAAGCGCGATATTGAGAATTATTGGCGACATACAAAAGTTATAAGTGAGTCTAGTGCCTGCTTAGGTTAAAATACTGTTTTTGTAAAAATGAATCTATCTTGAAAGCTCACATTACCGATTTACTCAGTCGCGCCGCCATTAGCATTGGTGCGGATTCTGCACAGACGACGATTGCACTTGAGCGCCCAAAATCGGTTGAACATGGCGATTTTTCTAGCAATCTTGCCATGATGTTGGCCAAACCGCTACGCCAAAATCCACGCGCGATTGCAGAGAGTTTAATCGCCGCATTGCCCAAAAGTGAGTATATCGCCAAAGTGGAAATCGCGGGTGCGGGCTTTATTAATTTCTTTTTAAATACACAATCGCAGCAAACTGTTATTAGCGAGATTTTGGCCGCAGGCGAGCAATTTGGGCGTAATAATTCAGGTAAAAACGTCAAAGTTCAGGTGGAATTTGTGTCTGCTAACCCCACAGGCCCGCTACATGTCGGCCATGGGCGCGGTGCGGCGGTGGGCGATTGCTTGGCGCGCTTGCTGGATGCCAATGGTTGGGATGTAACGCGCGAGTTTTACTATAATGACGCGGGCGCGCAAATTGAAAACTTGGTGATTTCGGTGCAAGCGCGTTGCAATGGCGTTGCAACTGATGACGCGAGATTTCCCGAAAACGGTTATCGCGGCGACTATATTTTAGACATCGCCCAAGCATTTTTAGCCAAAGAGACGGTGACGGCAGATGACATGCAAGTGACTGCAAGCGGCGACCTGAATGACGTGGAATCGATTCGTAGCTTTGCGGTTGCCTATTTGCGCCACGAGCAAGATTTAGATTTAAAAGCGTTTCAAATTAAATTCGATGTGTTTTCGCTAGAAAGCGCACTTTACACTACAGGCAAGGTTGAAAGCACCGTGCAGAGCCTGATTAAAAGTGGTAAAACCTATGAAGAGGGCGACGCGCTGTGGCTAAAAACCACCGATTTTGGCGACGACAAAGACCGCGTTATGCGTAAATCTGACGGCGGCTACACCTATTTTGTGCCCGATGTGGCGTATCACTTGGATAAATGGAATCGCGGCTTTAAGCGTGTAATTAACGAGCAGGGCGCAGATCACCACAGCACCATCACCCGCGTCCGTGCTGGTTTGCAGGCCTTAAATGTAGACATTCCAAAAGGCTGGCCAGATTACGTGTTGCACCAAATGGTAACGGTGATGCGCGGCGGTGAAGAAGTTAAATTATCCAAACGCGCTGGCAGTTACGTGACTTTGCGCGATTTAATTGACGAGGTGGGTTGCGATGCTACACGCTACTTTTTGGCGGCACGGCGTTCAGATTCGCAATTGATATTTGATATTGACCTAGCACGCGCGCAAACCAACGATAACCCTGTGTATTACATTCAATACGCACATGCCCGTATTTGCAGCGTTTTAGCGCAATGGGCGGGGGAAGTTGCAAGCCTAAAAAATGCTGATTTAAGCCCGCTAATTGCACCAAATGAGGCCAAATTGATGCAGCGCTTGAGCGAATACCCTGAAATCGTCAGCAATGCTGGCACAGAATTAGCGCCGCATACCATTGCCAATTACTTAAAAGAATGTGCAGCAGATTTACACAGCTATTATAATGATACAAAATTTTTGGTGGATGACCAGCCAACCAAACTAGCGCGCATGGCCTTAATCGCCGCCACCCAGCAAGTGTTAAAAAATGGTTTAAATTTATTGGGCGTCAATGCGCCTAGTAAGATGTAAAGGATCAAATGCATGAGTAGAGATTACAAACCCACCGCCCCAAAAAGCGGCAGCAATAGCAAGGGCAGCGCATTTTTCACAGGCTTATTAGTAGGCTTGTTATTGGGTGTTGGCTTGTCTGTTGCTCTAACCATGTATATTAAAGGCGGTGATAGCCCCTTTGCCAACAATAAAGTAGTTAGGCCTGCGCTGGGAAATCTTTCAGAGGAGTTGTCTAAAAATAAAACCTCTGAAGAAACCATATCGCCTAGTGATGAGAGCGCTAACAACCTGAAGACTGATAACAAATTTGATTTTTATACTATTTTGCCCGAAACCGAAAGCACGGTAACTGAGAAAGAAATTCAGGAAAGCACGCTCACAGTTAAAAAAGATAATTACTTCTTGCAAGTAGGCGCGTTTCAAAACGAGGCAGATGCTGACAATATGAAGGCCAAACTGGCTTTGCAGGGCTTTGAGGCGGTGGTACAAACTGCAACCATTCCCGAAAAGGGCGTGTGGCACCGTGTGCGTGTGGGGCCGTTAAGCGATATTGAGCAAATTAATAAAACACGCGGCGATCTCACCACTAACGGCTTCAATACTGATTTAATCAAAGTGCATACCGAAACAAAACCTGACTAGCTGGGAATTAGTTGTCATCTTTTACGGTCAACTAGCGTTAATAGCTTGAATTTACTATTTTTAGAAAGAAATAAGGAATCAATAATGAAAACCAGTATTATAAAAAGCCTTGCCATTTTAATGCTGTCATTAAGTGCTGCAAGTATAAGTAGTTTAGCCATGGCAGAAGCGCCAAAAATAGGCACAGAGTTTGAAGCAGTTGCGCAACCAATCGCTACTGATAATGCTGCCAAAATTGAAGTGATGGAAATTTTTTGGTACGGCTGTATTCACTGTTACCAAATGGATGCACCATTGAACGCATGGGTAAAAAAATTGCCTAGCGACGTTTATTTTAAACGCGTACCAGGCTTGCCAAACCCAAGCTGGGCGCCAATGGCCAAAGCGTTTTACGCCATGGAAACTTTAGGTGTAGCCGAAAAACTGCATACGCCATTGTTTGATGCAGTTAATAAAAGCAAAACTTTGAACCCTACCGATGAAAAAGCCGCTATTGCTTGGGTAACGCAGCAAAGTGGTATGGATAAGTTAAAAGTGGAACAAGCGTTTAAGTCGTTCACTATCAACACTAACTTAAATCGCGCCGCGCAAATTTTCCGTGCTTCTGGCGCAACGGGTGTGCCAAGCTTGGTGATTGACGGTAAATACATCACCTCTAGCACCATGTCGGGCGGCAACGAGCAAGCCTTAAAAGTGGCCGATTACATTATTGGTAATGTGCGTGCAGATAAGGCAAAAATAGCAAAAAAGTAAACAAGGCAAAAACTAAGCCTAAAGTTTTGCCTAATAAAGTAGCTTTGCCAAGCCGAGTTAAGTAAGAAAAGTTAAGTAAGTTCTCAACCCACTTAAATTTCAGTGGGTTTCTTTTTGTTCCTTACACAAGCCATATGCGCTACTATTTCAGCTATGAAAAAAATCTTTATTACAGGCGCATCTAGCGGTATTGGCAACGCACTCGCGCACGAATACGCAAAACGCTTTTCTGATACAGGCGCTATTATCAGCCTAGCTGCCAGGCGAAGTGAGCACTTGCAACAGCTCGCCAACGAGCTGCAAAATCAATACAACATTACCTGCGCCATTTATCCTCTAGATGTGCGCGACGCTACTGCGTTAGAAGCTGCTGCACAAGATTTTATAGCACGTTTTGGAGCGCCCAATATCGTCATTGCCAACGCAGGCGTAAGCCGTGGTACGCTGACCGAACTGAAAGAAGACATCGCCGCCTTTCAAGCGATTTTCGATATTAACGTGCTGGGCATGATGCATACCTTTCAGCCGTTTATTGCTGCTATGAAGCAAGCAGGGGCAAAGGGGGAGACTGCCCAATTGATTGGCGTTGCCAGTGTGGCAGGCATACGCGGCATACCTGGTAGCGGCGCTTATAGCGCCAGCAAAGCCGCTGTGATTAGCTATTGTGAAAGTCTGCGGACCGAAATGCAACACTTTAATATTACCGTTAGCACCATCGCACCGGGTTATATTCGCACACCCATGACCGAGCTTAACCAATACAAAATGCCTTTTCTCATGGATGCCAACAAGTTCGCCCACAAATTCGCCAATGCGGTAGAAGCTAAACGCCGCTTTGAAGTGATTCCGTGGCAAATGGGCTGGGTAGCAAAATTGATGCGCTTTATACCGCCGTTCTTATGGGATTTCGCCATGAAAAAAGCGCCTCATAAAAAGCGCTTAGATTGGGATTGGCTTTAGTTTTCAGGGTCGCTATTTTTCACCTGCTCGCTCTTTTTGGTAGTCTTC
>JANLWF010000049.1:0-4632 GCA_031364385.1 Methylotenera sp. | reverse complement strand
CCAACGCATGGTGCGCATGGCAGATTCGGTATGTGCAAGCGTGAAATGGCCGCGCGTAGAATAGAATAAATTGAGGTCGAGCTCTTCGGATAAACCTTCGTATATTTTAACGCTGGCATCATAAAAATTCACACCTTCTGGCGTGAGATAATTAGAGCGCACAATGGCAGTATTACGACCAGTGTTACCGCCGCCGATATAACCTTTTTCCAACACCGCAACATTGGTAATGCCGTGGTCTTTAGCCAAGTAATACGACGCTGCCAAGCCATGTCCACCACCACCGATAATCACAACATCGTATGATTTTTTTGGTGTTTCATGCGATTTAAAAAAGCGTTTTGCTGGATACTCTTTTTTTAACGCATATTTAAGCAGGCGAAACGGCATTTATTAATCCAATAAAACTTAATCCTATATTTAGTCTATTTAGCCACAGCAGATAAATACGGTCAAGAGTTATATGAAACTTTTTTAATTACAATGAAACTTATGCTAAAGTATTGTTATGGTATCTAAAAGTGAAATCACAAGCGAAGATAGTAGCGCTGACGGCGCGAACAAATCGCTTGGGCGGCAATCATTAAGTCGACATTTGGGCGCGACCATTCGCCAACTTCGCTTGGATCACAACCTGACGATTGCCGAGGTTTCTGAGCGGGCGGGCATTAGCCGCGGCATGTTGAGCAAAATTGAAAACAGCTTGGCCGCCACCAGCTTAGAAACCCTAGAGCAGCTAGCTAATGCGCTTGGCGTAACCTTAGCCAAACTATTTCAAAATTACAATCTACCTCGCGGTGCGGCACAATTGGTCAAAAAAAACGAAGGCATGGAGGTCGTCCGCCGTGGCACGCGTGTTGGCCATACCTATCAACTATTGGCTTATGACCAAGGCCCGCATAAAACGTTTGAGCCGTTTTTAATTACGCTGGAAGATTCGCTTGAACAGTTTCCCGCGTTTGAGCACCCTGGCACCGAGTTTATTCACATGCTAGAAGGGACGCTGGAATATCGCGTGGGCGAAGAGACTTTCGTTTTAAGTATCGGCGATTCGCTGACTTTTCGTGGTGAAATCCCACATCGGCCAGAAAACCTCATCAAAACACCGATTAAGTTTCTTGCCATTATTCATTACGATTCACCCATACCAGAGCAAGCCGAAGAATAAGCGTGCAGAATATTGTTTATGGCGAGGCGAGTGGAGCTGATATTCCAGCATTGGTGGGCTTGTTAGCCACTTTGTTCAGCATAGAAAAGGACTTTCAGCCAGATATTAGCAAGCAAGAAACTGGCCTTAGCTTATTAATTAACAATACACAAACCGCCACCATTCAAGTCGCTAGAAACCACGCAAATCAAGTCATCGGCATGGTAAGTGCGCAATTAGTTATTTCAACCGCACAAGGCGCGCCATCGGCTTGGGTGGAAGATATGGTGGTGGATAGCGCCTACAGAGGCCAAGGCATAGGTAAGCAATTGCTACAAAATGCGCTAAATTGGGCAAAAAAAAATGGGGCAACGCGCGCGCAATTACTGGTGGATATTGAAAATAGCGAAGCACTTAGCTACTACCAGCACCTCAAATGGCAAGCCACGCAGTTGCAAGCGCGCCGCGTGTTTTTGTAAGCTCGAATTACACCACAAATAGCTGCTCACGGCCGTTTTAGCGTATTTTGAGTAGCTGCTTTAACGATGACTAAATGCCGACGAAATTAACAAAGTAAGTAATTTAATAGGGGCTGTAGTAGATTAGCACTAGATTTCAGCCACTCATTCAATATTTTCAGTTCCTGTTTCGGGGTTCCGTAATTAAATCTAAACTCACATTCCTTGAGGAATAGTGGGAACGATTTTTTGAGGATCCCGTTAAATAGGTTTACTATTCAATTTGAGGTGAGGATGCCTCAGCAGTAATTGACCGCTATTTACACAAAATCCAGAACACCTCCCTTATTTCTAAATAAGGGCTTAAAGGCAGGTTAAATTATATAAATAATTTATTCAGACTAATTAGTGGCATCTTCCACCTTATCGCCAGCTGCTTCAAGCTTATCTCCAGCATTGTCAGTAGCATCTTCAATTTTGTCGCCTAAGTTTTCAGCTGCATTGTCAATATTTTCCCCTGCTTGCTCTGCTGGACCTTTTTTGTCACAAGCAGTCAATCCTATGATGATGAAAGTTGCCAATGCTGCAATTGATAATTTATTGAAGTTCATATAAAAGCCTTTAAAAAGTAGTTAAAATTGAATCACAAAAATTTGAACGAGGTCGTAAACCGTAATCATAGATTTGTATTCATGCGCACACTCTATTCTTTAAAATTTAGCAGCACTAGCAGGCTAATGCTGAGTTTCTTGTAAGAAAACGCTGACGCTTCAAGGCTGAATTGATTCGAGTTAGATTTAATGTGGAATAGAATAACAATGAATACAAATCTACGATTTTAGATGCCATTGCCAATTTTTTCCGTTTTAAATGCATTGTTAATGTGGTTGAATGTACAGATTAAATTCTCCGTTTTGCTATTTGTAGGCTACTGACAACCTCTATGTAAGTATTTTGATATTTTAACTGGATTATTCGACTAGGAAATTTTGCTATGTTTATTGTATAAGATGTAGGGAGTTTTTCAAAAAAATAGGCTCATAAGCGACGGTCAACTGCACTTTAAATGGCAAGGTAGAATGCTTGATTTTCCAGTGTTTTTCATCAATTATTTCTCCAAATGATATTTCCATATCTAGCCAATCTAAAAGTTCCTCACGTTGAGGCTTGTAGCTTGTTATGGCATCAAGCAAAGAATTGTATTTAGGTAAGATTACACTGCGCGGCCTTGCATAGGCCACCCAATTCCCCACACGCATTAAATAGGCAGGCATCTCTATTCCTTTGCAATTTTTTCCAGTAGTGGATTCAAAAAAATACGGTTTTTGACTTTGTGCTACTTGCCGCCATACTTAAAGGTACGCATCATCCAACCCTGTTTCTATGACAGTGTTGGCATCAATAAATATCATTTTTCCAATATCACGTGCCTCGTTTGGCGGTTGGTAGTCAATCTCGCGATGCCATTGGCAAATATCCGCATTCACCTGTGTGATGCCTGCAAAGCCTTGCTGGCTGGCGAGAAGCAGTAATTCTTTATCAGTGTATTCTTCAAGCGCACTCACTTTGCGGATGTTGCTGCATGCGGCGGGTATGCGAATATCGATATGATAGTGCTGTGTTTGCATCCACAGCACTAATGAGGTATCGTCTTTAGTGATAGCAGTTTCTAGCAATTGGCGCTGCCAAACACCCATGTAATTTCTGTGCACAGCATTAGTTGCGGATGGCTTTTTAATCACCTGTTTTAATTACCTGTAAAACTCAGGATAAGTCTTTAGTTTTCGCCAAAACTCAATATCGTGATTTGGCCAGAGATTAGCCTTTTCTAAATGTGCCAAGCTTTTTAATTTACGAATACTGGCAACAGCTATCTCGGTTTGGTCTTGCCAACAATTGCCTGGCGCAACTTCATCGATAATATTTTCGGTTAAATCCGCCGCATCTCCCGCAAGTATAATTGGCGCGCCTGTTGGCAGCTCAATCCATAACGACATGTGACCTGCCGTGTGCCCTGGGCTGGTAATTGCACGTACGCCAGGGGCTAGGTCATATTCGCCCCTTTTCACTTGCCAATTGGCTTGCGCGATAATTTCGTTATCAAAATAGGCGACATCTTGTATGGTGTTTGCATTAGCTAATTCTTCTGCCTGAATGTGCACTTCTGCACCGCACACGTCGCACAAACCACCTGCGTGATCAAAGTGCAAATGACCTAAAAAAACCACGTCTATATCTTTAACTGATAAGCCCATTCGCGCTAGTTGATTAGGCAAGCGTTGTGACTCATCCATTTCGGGTGCACCAAAGCCAAGCGCAGCATTGTAGTATTTTGCGCGCTGGGCTGGGTTATTGATTTTGTTGTAATCGCAGCCTACATCATACAAAATGCGGCCGTTTTTAGTCTCAATTAAATAGGCCAAAATCGGCGCCTCAATGATCTGCCCTGTCCCGCGATTAAATGTTGAGATGGATTTATCATAACGGTGAGTCGCCGTTAAAATTGGCCAGAACTTGGTGACAGAGGTCATAATTTTGTCATCATAATGCAGTTAAAAAAGACACGCCAACCGCGCCAATAAAGGCGTTTGCGCTATCATTAGTAAGCAAGCCATAATCATCGCTTTGCAATCGCGTAATTCGGTGGCGATGATACGCAGTCAATAATTTTGACATTGGAATGACAGGTAATAAACGCGTTTCACCAAACAGTTCAGCATGTAGTTTAGGTAGTTGATACCAAGGTGCAACAGGTTTTTCGTGATGCGCGTTGTGGTAAGGGAAATTCAAAAACATCAAATTCAGCCAAGGATATTGCAACGAAGTTAAATTAGAAAAAGTATTCGACTGCTCGTAGGCGCGGTCGCGCAGTTTGCCATCGGCAATTTTTCCGTCAGATTGCGCCAAAATACTCTCTAAAAACACTTCATAAGTATGTTGAAACGCATCGGCAAACCGCAGTGCAGTGAGCATGATGCAATAAGCCAGCAGGTACAACAGCCACGCTTTAAGCGAAAACCACGCCAT
>JANLWF010000389.1:0-1685 GCA_031364385.1 Methylotenera sp. | reverse complement strand
CCGCGAAAGCCGCGAGCCAATTGAGTTGCTGGACGAAATTGAAACCACGCTGGGCATGGAATGCGCGCCGATGACTTGGCCGATTGGCATGGGTAAATCGTTTCGTGGTGTCTACAATCTTTACACTGACACTATTTCGTTCTTCGATCCACGCGCTGAAAAAGGCACGTCAGAGGTGATTTTAGGCCTAGATAATCCGCGCTTAGACGTGCTGCTGGGTCATGTGGCAGCGCAATTACGCGTGGATATTGAATTAGTCCGTGGTGCATCACACACCTTTGACGCGGCAAGATTTTTAAGTGGTAAGCAAACTCCAGTATATTTTGGCTCGGCCATTAACAACTTTGGTGTACAAAGCTTGTTGGATGCAGTGGTTGATTTATCGCCTGCGCCACTCGCACGCAACACAGCAAGCCGATTAGTCGCGCCAGATGAGCCAAGATTCTCAGGTTTTGTATTCAAAATTCAAGCCAATATGGATCCGAAACACCGCGACCGCATTGCGTTTTTGCGCGTTTGTTCTGGTCGATTTGAGCGTGGTATGAAAATCAAACAAATCAGTACGAACAAGATGATGGCGGTTAACAACGCCATTACTTTTATGGCGCAAGATCGCACCACGATGGATGAGGCGTATTCTGGCGACATTATCGGCATCCCCAATCACGGCACTATTAAAGTGGGCGATACGTTTACCGAAAATGAAGCGCTAAAATTTACAGGTATACCATCTTTTGCGCCCGAGTTTTTCCGCCGTGCCCGCATTAAAAACCCGATGAAAATGAAACAACTTCAGATTGGCCTAAAACAATTATCAGAAGAAGGCGCAGCGCAACTTTTTCGCCCATTATTAAGCAACGATTTAATTTTAGGCGCAGTCGGCATGTTGCAATTTGAAGTCGTCTCGCACCGCTTAGAGCACGAATACTCTGTCGAAATGGTATTTGAGCCTTATGATTGCTACACCGCGCGCTGGCTGCGTGGCAAAGATGTCGACCTGAAAGCCATCGCCGACAAATATGGCTTTAACGTGGGCTTAGACGGCAATGACGAATACGTGTACCTCGCACCCAACCGCGTCAACCTGCAAATGGCACAAGAACGTTACCCAGAAATTGAGTTTTTATCGACAAGAGAAATTAGCTAGTGTGAGGGTTTTAGCTACTAAATTTAGCAGTCAATATTTATCGATAAAAGTGATGACTGATTTTAGCAGTTCGCCGTTACCGCGCAATGGCTTGGCAAGCTTGGTCACCATATCCACATGGCCATAGCTTGCAAATTCATGCACCTCTACCAAGCCCTTTTTTTCTTTAATTTTTTTGGCTAAGTTAAAGCTGTTACGTGGCCACACAGTGCCATCTTTCAGGCCTACCGCCAGAAACAGTGGGGGGTTATCACCCTTAACAAAGTTAATCGGTTGTGATTTCCACTGCTCTGCTTCAGCACCAAATATTACTTTTAATCGATCTGACTTTAAGGGTAAAAAATCATAAGGCCCTGCTAGGCCTATCACCCCTGCAAAATCATTCGGCTTAAGGGATGCTTGTGCTAAATACTCTGGGTTAATCACCATCATTACCGCCATATGTGCGCCTGCTGAATGCCCTGCTAGAAAAACTTTATTGGCGTCACCATTATATTTTTTGATGTTTGTTTTTACCCATTTTGCTGCGCTCACTGGA